>JBEIQI010000159.1:0-7066 GCA_040376605.1 Flavobacteriales bacterium
AATTAAAGAAAGAAGAACTTCCGGAAGTGATGAAGGATATGGATGAGGGTGAAAGAATTGCTTATGTAAACGAAAAATCATCCTTACGTGATACCATAAAAATGGAAATTAATAGCATTAACATCCAGCGACAAACGTTTATTGATGAGAAGAAAAAAGAAATGGGCGAAACCAATTCTTTAGATAAGGCTTTAATAGGAAGCGTTAGAAATGTTGCTGAGAAAAAGAACTATACGTTTAATAAAAACTAACATGAACAGAAAATATTTTTGGATGGTGGTAGCTATTTGCTGCCACACCATCATGAGTTACGCCGGTGGATTTATCATTACCAATAATGCAGTATCGGTAACCAATATTGTGGCCCATCAAAAAATTCAAGACTTTACCCTACGTTGTAAAAAACTCCGTATAGATGTGCAAATGGATGGGCCGATGGCTATCACCACCGTGGAGCAAACTTTTGAAAATGCAACAGCCCAGCGAATGGAGGGGGATTATTTTTTCCCTCTTCCCAAGGATGCAGTTATTAAGGAATTTAGAATGGAAATGAATGGTGTGATGGTAAAAGCAGAAATGCTGGATGCAGACAAGGCCCGAAAAATTTACGAAGACATTGTTAGGCAAATGAAAGATCCGGCCTTGTTAGAGTTTACTGATCAGGGAATGTTACGAATGCGGATCTTCCCCATTGAACCCCACTCAACGAAAGAAATTAAATTGGTTTTTGCGCATTATATGCCTGTGGATAATGGAACCTATGAATATGTATATCCCCTGAATGCCTTAAAATATAATTCACATCCTATAGAAGATGTGGTATTAAATGTTGATATCAAGTCCAACGAAAAAATTCGGAATGTATATTCGCATACCCATTTGATAGATGTGGTTCACTCCTCCGATTTAAAGGCGAAAGCATCCATGGAGTTAGGTAATGATGCCATGCCATCGCAGTTTAAATTATATTATTCAACATCGGCTTCTTTGTTGGGCATGTCTATGTTTCAATTTAAAGAAACAGACGAGGACGGATTTTTTATTGCCGATATAAGTCCCGGATTTATGGATCCCAATTTAATCGTAAGTAAGGATGTTACCTTTATCATGGACATTTCCGGCAGCATGCGGGGCGATAAAATTTTGCAGGCTCGTAATACCCTTACAAAATGTGTTGAGGCCTTAAATCCGGGTGATAAATTCGAGATCATTACTTTTGGAACTGAGGCATATCAACTTTTTGGTAAACGAACCCTCATCGATGAAAATTCAAGAAAAAAAGCATTTGCATTTATAGATAAAATAGAAGCCTTGGGTGGCACTAATATGGATGGGGCTTTCTCCCTGGCATTTCAGGAGAAGGTTGATCCTTCAAGACCCTCTAATATTATATTTATTACAGACGGACGACCTACCATTGGAGAATATGATGAAGGAAAACTCATGAAAAAAATCATAGATGCCAATGGAAAAAATCACCGCATTTTTACATTTGGAATTGGTGAAGATTTAAACATAAAGTTGCTGGATAAAATAGCTGCAGATGGAAGAGGGTTACGTACTTATATTTCCGAAGGGGATGATATTAGCCAAACCGTTACCGCATTTTTTAAGAAAATTTCTGCTCCGGTTTTATCCGATGTGAAAATTTATTTTGCGGATGCAACTAACGAATATCAGGTATTTCCTAAAACATGTCCGGATATATTTTACGGAAGCTCTTTAACCATAAGTGGGAGATATAGAGATGCAGGGAAAAGCAAATTAATAGTTGAAGGAATGCTTAATGGTCAACCACAAAAATTTGAGTATGCAGTTGATTGGAAGAACGAAAGTTTGGAGCAGGAATTTGTTCCTGCCATATGGGCATCTCGAAGGGTAGGTGATTTATTGGATCAAATACGGTTAACCGGAGAAAATGAAGAAATAAAAGATGAAATTGTCACCTTATCTCGTCGATATGGAATTATCACTCCCTATACCAGCTATTTAATTTTAGAAGATGAAAAATTAAGTTTATCGGGCAATCGAGACAACAATCAACCGGGCTTTACCATTTTTAATGATCGCATCATGGGTGAAGGCTCCATTGCTATGGAAAAGGAATACGACGATCTTAAAAAGGACAATGGAAATATTTCCAGAACCCAAAGTACGGAGGTTCAACAATTAAATACCGTATCCAACTATGCTGATACCAAAGTTGCGAAAGGGAGAATGAAATTAACCGAAAGTTCGGAGTCGACCGATAAATCTGAAGAAATGGTTAATTATAATGTATTAGCTAATGGCAGGGCCATGTATGCAACCGATTCGGTAATGATAGATGCGGATGTAATGACGCATACCAATTTAAATCGTAAGGAAATAAAATTTGCCAGCGACGAATATTTCGATTTGGTAAATACCGATAAAACGGCCAAAGCATATATGAGTAAAAGTAGAAATGTTCAGTTTGTGCATAACAACCAAATCTATGTGGTGGTTGATTAAATAACTAAAAACAGTATTCGTTCTTAGTCAAGTTTCGGCATTGTCGAGATGAGACGTATCATTCGGGTTCGACAAACAAAAGGCCGGGATTAATTACCCCGGCTTTTTTATTTCCTTAGCTTTGTATGCCTCAATCAATTTGATATTGGGCACCCTACTATGCATCATAACAATTTACCCGAACTTATTTCGGCTGCAGAAGAAGATTATTTATACCTAGACCCTTCTGGCATTCAAGGAGCAGGTAAAGGATTATATACGGCTATCCTCATCTATCCCAACGAAATCATTTCATTGTTTAAGGGTGAGATTCTAAGTTCTACTGAAGCGAGTAAAAGAGCTGCTGCTGGGGAGGATGGCTATTTTATTAATATGTTAGATGGCAGCATCATGGATTCTAAAAATATTGATTGTTTTGCCAAATATGCCAATGATGCTCATGGAAAATCTACGGGTAAGGTCATCAACAATGCTCGAATTGGCATAACGGAAACGGAGGAGGTCTGTTTAATAGCAACAAGAAAAATTAAGGAAGGAGAGGAAATTTTTTGTGCTTACGGAACAGCGTATTGGAAAAATAGAAAATAAAAATTTGACCAACCTTCTTTATATTATTGTATTTCGATTTAACTTAGACTTGAAAAATTATTTATTCAACTTTGTAGCATGTTAACCAAGCTAAAAAAACATACTAGGCGTATTTTTTTGATCGATTCCATAGGTGCATTAACCACTGCTCTTTTATTGGGAGTTGTGCTCCCCGTTTTTCAAAAGTATATCGGCATGCCTTTAAAGGTACTTTATATGCTGGCTTTAATTGCCGTTGGATTTCTTATCTATTCTTTTACATGCTATGTATTAAATCCCAAAAATTGGCGACCTTTTCTTCAACTGATTGCCTTGGCGAACATAAGTTATTGTTTCTTATCCACCATATTGATTATTCTTTATTATGATGAACTCAGCTTGATGGGCTTCATGTATTTTATTGGTGAAATATGCTTGGTAATGATGATAGGGCTGATAGAAATGAAATTAGCTTCCAGAAACAATTCTACTCGCTGATTTTTTTATTCATTCAAATTGAATTGCCCAGTATCATTCAACCGCGACAATTGGTAACAAAGAATCTATCTAATCCTAACTACTAAAAGGCAAAACGTTTCGGCTTAATGTCTTTTAGCATTTACTTTATCCAGGAATTCGGGTGTTACCAAGGTGATGCCTTCTTTAACAGCAGCTTCGTTGATTTTTGCGATGATCATTTTTAGGAATACCCTTGGGACTTTTACAAGTTTTTTATAGGCATCCGGATGCCACTTCATGCCGCCTTCCATTCTTTCTACCTGATATTGTACCGCATCTACATTAATACCTTTGGTGATAGGTATGGGTTCGGCATAGGGATGGGTATTTTTACTGAACCAAAACTGCTTGCCATCGCGAAAACCAAAATCAACGGGTAAGGTGGGGAATCCCTCTCCATTTTTTAAATATTCAGCATATTTTTCTTTCAATAGAATCTTATCGATCTTTAAAAGGAAATGAGCTTCAATCTCAGGTCCTTGATATTTAAAAATATCTGTTTCATCCACCGTACATTCGAAAACCTGTACGGCCTCTTTAATTATTTCTGGATAATGAAGCTCTGGGTTTTTCTCAGAGTCATTGCGGGTGGAAGGGATTAAAGTAAAAATACTTTCACTAAGCTTTTCTTCTGTTGTTTCTCCCGGATAACCTAATTCTACTGCATTTTTAAGGTATGCTTTGTTATAGGGAATAAAATTGAGGGCTACTGTTTTTCTCTCCCTTATATTATTGGCTGTATTCGAATTCCCCCGACTAATTAACATCATATAATGATGTTTAGAGATTCCAAAGGGAAAACATAATGAATAGGAACCAATATTGGTTAATCCGTTTTCGGCCAAGGTGGTGCAAAGTATAACCGGCATTGGATAAAAAGAGGAAGTTTGATAAAAATTATCCAATACACTAATATTAACGAATTGATCATCGTGATGAGTAAACCATGACATAGGAGATTGTTTTTGACTTTAGTTATTCATCGAAGGTACGAACTGCTCCTTCAATAAATATGATATTGAATAGGTTTTAGCAATTCTTCAATTCTTACATGGTATTGTAATGATGCTAATAACTGCTATCAAATGATTGATGATATTAATGGTAATTTTTTTATTTTTTTATATTGGGTTGTCCTGTATTACCCGAAATTTTTCTGATAAACACCCAAAGCCCTGAGAGTTTTGGTGGCTGAGATAATAAATTTAATATGTTTTGTTTTTCAGTTTCGGTAATTTGTTGGGATTGTTGGATAAATTGGATACTAAAGGCCAAAATTTGATCTGCCCATTCCGGCCTCAAACGACAGGTGCTTCCTACTATGCCCGTAAACATTTTATCAAGATGGTAGTATTCGTTCGAAACTCGATTGATGGCTTTTTGGGGTACTAGTTTTTTTATAAATCCTCCAAAGGGTGACATGCGTATGATGAGTCGGTTTAATTTTTTCTGGGACATGAGCATGGGAGGGAAAGTGTCGAAATAGTATAAACTTCCTTGATGTTTGGAATAATTACGTAGGGTAGGGTGGAATCCAATATCTACTCCGGGTTTTTTATTTTTCCAGTATAATAAGGTATCATTAAAAATAAGGGTAAGGTTTTCGTAAACCTCCGATTCATTGGATTCCTGCATAAGGGTTCTTAATAGTTCATTCTCCTGAAAGGCGTGTTGAATGATGACTAACTGCTCTCGGTTTTTTACTTCTCTTGTAAAAATGAGGGTATCGGGCACCTTGATTCCGGTTGCAAGAAGAGCTAATATATAGTCATGATGTTGTTGAAGCAGGTAGTTATTAAATTTTTTATCGCGAAGTGGGATGTATAATTTAATTATATAGTCTACTCCATTGAGGTTACGGCGAAAGGGTTTAGAAAAAAATCCCAGATTAGACGAAAGTTTTTGAGTTTCTATTTGCAATAGAACCTGATTGATTTCATCTGGAGTTAAAGAGATCATAACTGTGATAAGGCAGTAATTGATTTGATAGGCCAAAGATATGATTTAAAACCTGATTGGGCCCCTGGCCGCAGCGGCACCCCAACGCATGCGAGGGCCCTATTTTATTAAGCCCGCAGAGCGGAGTGGCAACAAGCTCCTGCTGGCTTAAAAAAATGGGACCTCCCGAAGTTGGGTATAGCAAAGGACAGGTTTAGGTCCCCATAATGGAATAATATAAAATATTGGTAGAATTCTGTTAGATGTTTTAGCAGCAAGTAATGCACTTTTGTAATTGCTGGATCATCTAAAACAAAATGTCAAGATGATATTTTATTGAATACTATGATATTGATGAAAGCAAAAAGAAAAAGTAGAATTGGTGCGAATAAAATATAACGCAATACAATAAAAATATTTACCCCAAAAAAAAAGCCCTGAGATTTAACTTTCAGGACTTTTTTTAATTCACCAAAACAAGATTTTAAATGGACCTCAAACTTGGGGAAATCGGCCCATTTAAAAGTAAGATGCAACCAAGGCAATTTAAGTTGCACCTCCCTTCCTTAAATTTATATTAAATTCATTAATTTTTATCTTTGCTGCTGGAAACCAAGGATTTAGTGGCTTTTACAAGATTGATAAATTCGGCCCTGTGACCTTCTTCATCGAATTTTTTACAGTTTTTTGCTTGGTCCAATACCATTTCTAAACTAGCCGTTCCTTTATAAGTGGAGTTTCTTAATATCATTCCAAACTCGGCTACCGTTGCTGCAAATCGTAAATTCTCACTGGCTGATTTAAATGGTTGATCTGATTTATCTAAGGTTTTTGTCATTAAAATGGAGGTAGATTCCATGGGTTTTTTGTAGCGGAATTTTACGGTTAATGCTTCCTGATCGAAACCCTTGTTAACCATTTTGGTTTGGTATTTTAAACTATCCTCGATGAGTACTTGCGGCAATGTGGCATATTCTACTTCGTATATTGCAGTGACACTGTGACCGGCTCCAATTTCTCCAGCATCGCGAGTATCGTCATTAAATTCCCAATCTTCTAACAATCGATTTTCGTATCCTAAAAGTCGGTAGGTTTTTACGATGGCCGGATTAAATTCTATTTGAATTTTCACATCCTTGGCAATGGTGTATAAGGTACCACTCATTTCCTGCACTAATACTTTATCGGCTTCTAATTGCGAATCGATATAGGCATAATTGCCATTTCCTTTGTCTGCCAGGATTTCCATTTTGCTGTCTTTATAGTTACCAGTACCATATCCTAAAACCGTTAGATAGATTCCTTTATCTCTTTTTGATACTATTAGGTTTTCTAAATCCGATTCGGAATTAACGCCTACATTAAAATCGCCATCCGTGCAAAGGATGATCCGATTGTTTCCATCTTTAACCAGATTTTTTTCGGCTAAATCGTATGCCAGGGTAATACCCGCTCCGCCGGCAGTGCTGCCACCGGCACTTAATTGATCTATGGCATTTAAAATATCTGTTTTATTTTTTCCAGAAGTGGGTGGTAAAACCAAACCGGC
>JBEIQI010000170.1:0-6771 GCA_040376605.1 Flavobacteriales bacterium
ACCAGGATCTGATTTTGTGCCACCAATAAAACTTCCACCATGAGCCAAAATAACCAATGGTCGTTCTTGAACAAGGTCGCCAGCCGGCCACCAAACATCCATTTTTAAATCCTGAAAACTACCACCACCAAAATCAGCATTCCCGTAAACCACATTCATGGATGAATCAAGATTCGTAAAAATAGGAGTGTAATATCGGCCTCCCGAGCAGTCTACCTGTGAAAAACCAGAAGCAACAAAAAATGTTGGAATAAGAGCAAGTAATAATTTCTTCATACAAATATAATTTAGCAATTACAATATACGAATAAAAATAGATTATGAGTTGCTCATCATTATTTTTTTTTCAAATGCTTGATTGCAGCATGTAAATAATTATCATCCTTATTGATGATATAATAGAAGGCTTCATTCTTCCATAAATTGCGTGCAACCAATGATTGTAATCTATTTATTAACCATAATCTTGACTTTCTAATTTCCGAGTCGTTGCGAATGACCCCATTTTTATCAGCATATGCAACAAATTCCGATAGTATATTATCGGCCATCAGCATATCTTGACCAAAGACTTTATAATTGGGATACTTCTTTAATAAAGTATTTCTGTTTTTATCGGCATATTGAAAACAAAAATCGTAGCTGATACCTTTGCTTATCACATCACTGTAATACTTGGTATATCCACTTGTATCAACCGGAACATAAACATCGGGACTAATACCACCGCCGCCATAAACGATTCTGCCCCCCTTGGTTTTAAATTGATGCAAAGTATCACCTGGATTCCCTTTATGATTGGGATCCTTATTCAATATTTCAGAATAAATTTCCTCATAATATTTTTCTGTACCATCTGCATAAGATCTTTGAATACAGCGATTAGAGGCCGTATAATAACGTGCAACGGTTAATCGAATGGCAGAACCATCTTTAAATTCAAATTGTTCCTGAACTAATCCCTTTCCAAATGATCGACGACCAATGATAGCAGCACGGTCATTATCCTGAAGAGAGCCTGCAATAATCTCCGAGGCCGAGGCAGAACCTTCATCAATAAGAACCACCAAAGGCTCATTTTCAAATTCACCATCGGAGGTAGCCTTAAATTCTTCTTTGCCTCTAGCTCGTCCCTGAGTATAAACTATCATTTCTTTATTTTTTAAGAACTCGTCAGCCAATGATATAGCTACATTTAAATAACCACCTGGATTACCTCTCAAATCAAGAATCATTTTATTCATTCCTTGAGCTTTTAGTTTTTTGAAAGCCTCCATGTACTCTTCATAAGTCTTTTCGGCAAAACGATTTAACTTAATATATCCAATTTCATCATTTACCATATAGGAAGCATCGAGACTATATAATGGAATTTTATCACGCGTGATGGTATAAGGAATTAAATTTTTCACGGATCTTCGGGCTATCTCCACCTTGACTTTTGTTCCCTTCTTACCGCGAAGTTTTTTAATAACATCTTCATTTTTGATTTTAATATTAGCTACACTTTGTCCATCAATTTTAACAATTCGATCTCCAGAACGAATTCCTAAAGCTTCCGAAGGTCCGCCAGAAATTGCTGCAACGACCACGATGGTATCATTTACAATATTAAATTCTACTCCTATTCCATCAAAATTACCTTCCATATCTTCATTCACACCTTGCAGATCAACTGGAGGTATGTAAGCACTATGGGGATCTAGCTGTTCTAATAAAGCTGCAATGGCATCATCCGTTAATCTATCCGTATTAATCGTATCTACATATTCATCTTCGATAAGGCTAATAATTTGATTGAGTTTGTCATTATTGCTCCCTGTATTGAAAATACTATTATTAGAGTTGGAAGCCCCCGAACTGGAAGGCAAATTTTTACCAATAAAAATCCCAAATATGGTGGCTATGGCCATCAAAATTGGGATAAAAACAACAAGTTTAGATTGTTTATTCATGAATGTGTTTTAACTGAAGTACCACAAATTTAAACGAATTTATAGGTAGTATTGTTTTGAGTGCATTAAAAAACTCTAATTAATGGATTTTATTAGGTCCTGAATTGCAGCTTCAAGTAAATTAAATTGATAACTATCGGACGGTTGATAGGTTAAGGCAAGTTGCTGATCCCTTACCAAATCAAGCTGATCCTGTTCTATACTATAAAAATTACCCAATTCTAAATGATATTGGGCTAAATATTCCTGCTCTGTTTGGCCTGGTGTAGGAATTAATAATGCCTTTGAACCCATAGATAAATAATCCATTATAGATGTATACCCAGCCCTACTCAATAATAATTCGGATGATTCAATAATGGATTGTAACATGTTAGAATCCGCAAAATTGATTATTTCCAAATGATCCATCGGTGTTTTTTGAATGGGTTGGTTGGTGCCCCTCACCAATAAATATTTCCCAACAGGAAGTTTATATGCCTGTTCGATAATCAAATTTTCTAACTGTGTCCTCAAAGGTTCTAACCCTGATAAAATAAAACTTATCCTATAATCCTTTTCGGCAATTACATTTCTTTTAAACCTTGTTAAGAGTCCGATATAATGATGTCTAAACGGAATAGGATGTTTATGTGATAATTTACCCGAGGCATTGGGTTCCTTCGGCAAATCAGGAATCCAGCATTGATCAAAGTTTTCGATATAAGATTTATTAACCTTCCATAACAATGAATCCATTAGATCGTTACTCCCAGATGTAATAAATAATTGGTGTGCTATAAATACTGAATAGATTTTGGGATGATAAAGTCCATATCGATGGTCGGAAATAATAACATCTAAACCCTCTCTTTTAAATTTATCGTCGAGCCATTTTTTTTCTTGCTGAATGGATCTCATGATCCCAGGTGCTTGCCGAAGCATTGCAATTGACATCGGCACCTTTAAAGAGTATGTTACCTCATATCCAGGAATTTCTTCATAGGGTAAATTCGGGAACTCCCGTTGCAATAATTCGCCGGATACTCCGGAGCCTCCCAAACTTACTTCAAATCCTGAGTCAACTAACGTCCTGATAACAGGAATACATCTGCAAGCATGACCTAAACCCCAATCTAAAGGAGCTACCAAAATTCGTTTTCGGTTGGTCAAAATAGTTGCTTGATCATAGAAATTAAACCATTACATATTTTGAGTTAGATTCCTGACGACTCTAAAATTACTAAAGAATTGTCGGGCAAGAATTCTCAATAAGGTATATGCTGGAACAGCGAAAATCATTCCTATAACACCCGCGAAATTTCCAGCAATTACAATTACTAAAAATATTTCTATTGGATGAGCATTCACGGAATTGGAGAAAATAAGCGGTTGTAAAACATTGTTATCCAGAATTTGTACAATGGAAAAAACCACTGCCATTTTTATAAGAATTGGCAAAACGGTAGCATAAAAATCTAATTCTATATAATTAGAAACGCCTAATAATAAGCCAAATGCGCCGCCAAGCAGAGGCCCCACATATGGAACAATATTAAAAAGGCCACAAAAGAAACCAATGGTTATGGCTAAATCAAAGCGGATACCAACAATTAGTAACCCTATTGTAGTAGATATCATTACCAATAATAATTCAAACATTAAACCAATAAAATATCGTGATAATAGTTTACGGCTATCCGTAAAAACAGTGACTGTTTTTTCCGCAAATTTCTGAGGTACAGCCGTAGAAATCATTTTCATAAATAACTTCCTGTCCCGTAAAAAAAAGAATGCCAAAAAAGTACTGGATGCAATTATGGCAAAAATATTTCCAACTAAACTAAAGGCTGACCCAAACCATTTTTTTACCTTACCTGCACTAAAATAATCATTCCACAACAATTTCATCATTGATACAATTTCTTTGCGATGTCGAATACCCGTAACGTTTCCAGAATCTTTTACCAAAACCAAAGAAGAGGGTACCGCTGCTAATTCGCGATCTATTGTATCACCATCCAGTGTAAAATAACTACCTGTAGCAAAATTGGTATCACATGGGATTTTGTAGATGATGGTTCTTTCTATAATTCTGTCGGGAGAGGCTTGAGTGCTATCTACATATTTTAATACACCAAGATTTTCCATTTTTAAAATAACTGCATTGATTGGATCCTCTAACTGAATTAATATTTTTTCTGGATCAACCTTAGAAATTTTAGTAATTTCTTTGGTAATAATAGGGACAATGGCTAAACCAATTCCTCCTAAAATACACCAAACTAACAATATGCTTAAAATGGCATTTAATGCCCCTGGGATTTTTCTCTGCTTAATATTAATCCTTTCCAATAAATTATAAATCGGTCTGGCAACAAGGGCTAACAAAAGACCAAAAAGGATAAATAAGGAAACTACTCCTAATTTATAAAACAAGAAGATGATAGCTGCAATAACCAATAATGTTAATAAACTTCTTAGTAATCCGCGCCAGTTAAACGCGGGTTGCTTCTCATTTTCCTCTGCCATTTTCTATCGATTTACAAAGTGTATTTAATACTTCATTTACCATTTCATGCTTACCTTCAAAGGTAATGATTTCCGGCTTCTTCGGTAGAGTGTTCATTACCTTAGCCACTTGTTCTTTCAAATCATCGTTGACATATTCATCCTGATTGCCATACAATAAATAGGTTTTGAAATTTTCATCTAAATATTTGGGCGAATTCCATTGCATATCTGGAGGAAAAAAACCAGCCCACCATACTAAAGTATTTACCGCATAATGGGTATTTAAGGCCCATCTGCATGCCGTTGCGGCACCTTGCGAAAAACCTAAAACATGAATTCTGCAATCGATGGTGGGATTTAACGAGTCTAAAATACTATCCAAATAATATAAATAATCTTCAATTTCCAATTCGCGATCCTCTTTGGTCATCCATGTAGCACCAATTCTGCCCGATGTTTCATTAACGTAAAACCGAGATAATGCTTCTGGAGCTATTATAAAATTATCCTTGTTTTGAACGTCCTTAAAGTTTCGTAGAAAATACTCCCCCAACTGACCGTAACCATGCAGTACCAGCCAAATATGGCGAGTATCCCCAGTTAAATTACCCAAGGTAAAAAACCTAGCCGTCTTTCTAGTTTGAATATGATGAATAGAAGTCTCCGACATTTTGTTAATTTTCGGATAAATCTACGATAATATGTCGAAACCACGGGGACTTCCAGGTACAAAGTTTTTTTTTGGCCATATCCTTCAATTTAGAAAAGGGCCATTGAGATTTATCGAAAAATGCCATGAAGAAATTGGAGATATTGCTTGGCTTCAATCGCCTTTTAGAGATATTGCATTGGTATTTAAGCCAGATTATGTAAAGCATATTTTACAAGATAACAACAGAAATTACAAAAAAAGTTTTGGTTATAACGAGCTTAAAATATTATTAGGTCAAGGGTTGCTTACTAGTGAAGGGGAAATTTGGAAGAAACAAAGAAGACTTGCACAACCAGCGTTCCATAAAGAAAAAATTGCTTCTTTGGTGAAGATAATGGATGAAGTTGTCAATGAAACAGTCACCCAGTGGAAACAAGAATTTAAAAAGGGTGATTCAATTAATATCACCTTCGAAATGAATAAGCTAGCCTTAGAAATGGTAAGTCGAACTTTATTTCAATCGGATGTTTCAGCTAAAGAAATTGAAGAGTTAAACCGAGCGTTAGGTATAGTTATAGAAACAGGTGCTATAAGAATTCGTGATCCCTTTCAACCACCTCGTTGGATGCCCACCAAAACAAATATTGAAACAAAAAAAGCCGTCAAAAAAATTCGGGAAATAGTAAGTGGCATAATCCAAAAACGAGTCATTAGTAACAATAGATACGATGATTTACTTGATATGTTGGTACACGCTATCGACGAAGAAACAGGGGATAAAATGAGTATGGAAGCTTTAATGGATGAGGTAATGACTATTTTTATTGCAGGCCACGAAACTACAGCCAATGCATTGGCATTTACCTGGTATTTAATAGCCACCCATCCTGCAGAAAAGGAAAAACTTAAAAAAGAAATCACCAACATTAATGCTGATCAGGTAGGAATTTCGCATATAAAGGAATTAAAGATGCATAGAATGATCATTGATGAATCACTTCGATTATATCCACCTGCTTGGATTATTGGAAGACAAGCCATCAAGGAGGAAAAATTTGGTGAATATAATCTGCCCACATTGTGTACCTATGGTATACCTGTTTATGTAATCCACAGAAGTAAAATTTATTGGGAAAATCCAAAAGAATTTATCCCTGAAAGATTTAATGAAGATAATATTGGCAAAATCCCGAAATTTGCCTACTTCCCATTTGGCGGAGGCCCCAGGTTATGTATAGGACAAATGTTTGCCATTTATGAAATGCAAATTGCCCTTCATGCCTTATGGAAACACTTCGATTTTAAATTAATGGAAGATTATCAACTTGAAATTGAGCCCTTAATTACACTTCGAACCAAAAAGCCCATCATAATGAAAATTTATCCGAATTAATTGGTTAACGACCTGTATTCCAAAAGCATGCCACATGGTTCTTTAATGCATGCAACCATTTGACAATTCAACGGAAAGACGGGCTGGAAATAAAGTGGCCAATCCCCTAAACAAGGTATATTATTTAGAATATTTCTAAATAAGAAAGAATCACCTATATTTGTATCCCATAAGTCAAAAATCATGAGTGATCATACTAAAATCCTTATTGCAGATGCACATTACCTGGTAAGGCAAGGTTTGCGACATGTATTTGAAGACAAGCCGGAATTTAAGGT
>JBEIQI010000288.1:0-3443 GCA_040376605.1 Flavobacteriales bacterium
GCAAGAGTTGTTCCCGACCAAAAGCTGAGAATTGTTCAGGCACTAAAAGCCAATAATGAAATTGTTGCCATGACCGGTGATGGGGTAAATGATGCACCTGCCCTAAAGGCGGCCGATATTGGAATTGCCATGGGTAACAAGGGAACGGATGTTGCCAGAGAGGCTTCTGCTTTAGTTCTGCTGGATGATAATTTTGCATCTATTGTTTCGGCCATTCAATTGGGTAGACGAATCGTCGATAATTTACAAAAGGCCATGTCGTATATTATGGCAATACATATTCCGATTATTGGTCTTACCCTTATTCCATCCTTTATTGATTCATTGCCCGTAATGCTTTTGCCTTTGCATATCGTTTTTATGGAACTCATTATTGATCCGGTATGTTCCATTGCCTTTGAGTGGGAAAAAGACGAAAAAGGAATCATGAATCGGCCACCCAGAAGTATCAATGATAAGTTTTTTGGAATAAAAAAAGTGGCAACAAGTATTCTTCAAGGACTGTTGTTATTATCTTCTGTTTTTATTGTTTACTTTCTTTCATTACGCGAAGGGCATAGTGAAGGCGAAATTAGAGCCATTGCATTTTCATCCCTTATTATTGGGAATATATTTTTAATTCTTACCAATCTTTCTAGAACCAGAAGTTTTATATCCGTATTATTTGAGAAAAATTTTTCACTTTACATTATACTCACCGGAGCAATAGGATTATTGGTAGCGGTTATCTCGATTCCGGCATTACAAAAACTATTTGGGTTCCAATTTCCTGGATTTAGGCATTTTATTTCAAGCATTACAGCGGCCTTCTCGATCCTGCTTGTATTAGAAACCATTAAATTTTTTAGAAACAGAAGTTTAAAGCGGAAATTAAAGCGTATCCCAGAAAAGTAAATTAGATCTTAATCTCCAATACCGTTGGGCAATGATCGCTATGATGCGCTTCTGGCAATATAGCTGCCCTTTGTAAATTCTTTTTTAAGTTATCGGTTGCAAATTGATAATCTATTCTCCAACCTTTATTTTGCATACGACTATTAAAACGGTAACTCCACCAAGTATACTGATGAGGTTCTTCATTAAACATTCTAAAAGAATCAATAAATCCGCTTTCTAAAAATTTGGTTACCCAAGCCCTTTCTTCAGGTAAAAAACCAGTAGAATTTTTATTTGAAATCGGATTGTGAATGTCCATTTCTTTATGACAAATATTAATGTCTCCACAAATGATTAAATGGGGGATTTCCTTTCTTAATTTCTTAATATAATCGTAGAATTTATCAAGAAAAATATATTTAAAATCCTGTCTTTCATCGCCTGAGGTACCAGAAGGGAAATATACCGACATCACCGAAAACCCTTTATAATCAGCCCTTATCACTCTTCCTTCATGATCAATTTCGGGTATTTCACAACCTATCACCACTTTCTCGGGATGTATTTTGCTAAGAATGGCGACCCCACTATATCCCTTTTTTTGCGCCGAATGCCAATAACAATGATATCCTAAATCTTCAAAAAGTTTGGTTTCAAATTGATTATGCTCTGCCTTTAATTCTTGAATACAAAACACATCTGGATTAGCAGCCTTAAGCCAATCAACCAATCCTTTAGTCATGGCAGCCCTAATTCCATTCAAATTATAAGAAATAATTTTTACGTCCATGGTTATAAAATCAAATATGGGTATTTAAGTTTTAATTCCTCCTTTTTTGCGTTTTGATCTGCTTCAAATTTTTTCAACTCATCTATATCATTAGTCAAGGGACGATGCGCCAGAAATTGATTGAGTTTTTTTACTTCCAACATACGTTCTGATGTCTCCTTGGTAAAATAAGTTTCTCCAAATTTCTCCCATATATAATCAATGGCCAACTCGTTGGGATGCGTCATATCCGCCGCCCAAAAACGATAATCTCTCAGATCGTCGTTCATTATTTCGTATGCCGGAAAATAATTGACATTCTCCTGCAAACAATTCTGTATGGCCAAATGCAAAATGGATTTACTGAGTTGATTCTCCACAAAGCCATCCTTTAAATGCTTAACCGGGCTGAGGGTAAATACAATGGTTGCTGCTGGATTAAAGGCTCTAATATTTTCAATCGTTTTATGAATCGAAGTGATTACCTCATCAATTGCCAATATTCTTTTGTTAAATCGATTACTAGGAATTTTATGACAATTGGCCACAATCTCATTGGTTTCCTTCCATTCGTAAACCCAGGAAGTCCCCAGAGAAATAAAAATAAATGCCGAATCCTTAATAAAATCCGAGTGGGCAACAATGTTCGTATTCACACTTTGGCTCACAACATCTGCATTGGCTCCATTAAACATTCCATGGTGATAAAGGCTGCAATAATCCTGACCATTTTTAATTAAACTGCTTGGCGAATATTGTTTAACCTCCAAAAGGTCGTTAATTGATTTTTCGATTGAGATGGGATTGTAAATGATTCCATGGCTATTTGACAAAACATTAAAACCATGATATTTAAATTTGGCTGAAATATGTTCTGAAAAACAAGACCCTGTGAAATAGATCTTTTGATGATGATCAATTTTATGGTTAGATGGAGATATTTGTATTTCAGTTCTTAACTTCATAAAGCCTCTTTTTGCTCTTTATGAATGGTCTCGAAAACGGCATCGTGCAATAGTTTACCAGACTTGCTGGCAGCTACAGCTAATTCATCACATCTGTTATTGAATGGATTGTTAGCATGACCCTTTACCCAAACAAATTTAATATTAAACAATGGGTAAACTTTTAAAAACCGTAGCCAGAGATCGCTGTTTTTTTTACCTGCGAAATTTTTCTTGGCCCAACCAAATACCCATTTTTGGACCACTGCATCAATTACATATTTCGAATCGGAATAAATAACTACCTGATGCTTATTTGTTTTTAGCATTTCTAGACCCTTTATTACAGCCAATAATTCCATTCGGTTATTGGTGGTGAATTTATATCCTTCAGAAAATTCTTTTTTATGTTCACCAGCCATTAAAATAATCCCTAAGCCACCAGGTCCCGGATTCCCACTACAAGCCCCATCGGTATATATAGAAATTTGATTAGCAGCACTCATGCAACGAAGTTAATTATTTTTTCCTACCAGTGTAAGATTCTATTGGGGTCGAATACCTCAATTTATAACTCCGATAAAAATTTCCCAAGATCCTCTTCATTGGATAGGTTGAGTTTTTTACGCATTCTATAACGATTCATATCCACGCTTTTGGGAGAAATATTTTGTATCGCTGCAATTTCTTTAGAGGATAAATTGAGCCTCACCATAGCCCAAATTTTCTTTTCATTCTCATTTAACTGAGGGTATTTCTCTTCCAATTTTCTATAAAAATCCTCATTGATCAAATCGATATTCAATTCAAAATCTTCTCTTTGTTTATCGAGATTAAGTTTGGCATCCAATTCC
>JBEIQI010000186.1:0-6238 GCA_040376605.1 Flavobacteriales bacterium
AACTCTATCATGGTGGCTTCCACATCAAACTTATCTACCCGGCCTGCGGCTCTTTCGTATAACAAGGTCCTTGAGGTAAGGGTAAGTTGTGGGGTGAATCTTAAATCAAGGTTATTGGTCAATCGTAAATTGGTTTCAATACCCATGGTAAATCCTAAATTCCAAACGGGGGTAATGGAATAAATGGTATCGGGTAAAAGTGCTCTTAAATCGGGAATAGTTCTTACGGCTACCCCGGTAATTTGAGTGCCAATATTGATGCCGAAATGGAACCGACGGCGATCGTATTTTGGCATATTGTTACTAATAACCTTCTTCTGTTTTTTGTAGGTAAATTGAGCATATCCTGTTTTGGGCATAAGAAAGCCCACAAGTAGTATGATTAACAAGGATTTTTTTATGAATTGGCTACTCAACATTGTTTGCAGTTACTAACGGCAGAAAAGTAAATTTATTTCTCGCCTATATAGAGCGATGCAATGCCAAAACTAAGCTTTTTTGCTGAATTTTTGTGAAATCCACTGGCTGTAAGCAATTGCAAGAAGGCTTCACCATGTGGAAATGCCTTTACCGAATTGGGCAAATAGGTATATGCGGCATTATCTTTAGAGATCAACCTGCCCCAAAAGGGCAATATATATTTGAAATAAAAGCTATAGAGTTGTTTTACGGGAAACTTCTCGGGCTCCGAAAACTCCAATACATATATTTTAGAACCTTTTTTTAGTACCCTATTTATTTCTGTAAGCCCTTTAACCGGGGTTTGAAAATTTCTTACCCCAAAAGCTACGGTTACTGCATCAAAGCTATTGTCTTCAAACGGTAATTGTTCCGAGTCGCCCGACTGTAATCGTATCACGTTATCGAGTTCCTTCTTTTTAATTTTTTCTTTGCCTATGGATAACATTCCTTCGGAGATATCGCAACCGATAATTTCCTTGGCTCCGCTTTTAGTAAGTTCTATGGCCAAATCTGCCGTTCCGGTGGCTACATCTAAAATTCTTTGTGGCTTAGATTGGGCTACGGCTTTTACCGTTTTTTTTCTCCATCCTATATCTACTCCCATCGATAAAAATCGATTCAGAAAATCGTAGCGAGGAGAAATATTATCGAACATTTCGGCTACCTCTTCTTTCTTCGATTTATCTGTACTATATGGTTTTACGTTTGTCGCTGGATTCACTTGTATATATTAAGATCACAAATTTAAGCAATGATAGGGACTAACCCATTTTTTAACAAGTATTATCTATCGGTGCCTTAAACATTTTTTTTGCGCCAGGGGTGGCAGCGGCATCCGCTTGATACCAACACCGAAGGTTTGGTGGCAAGCGATATAGCGAACGACCCGGCCCGACGTGGCATAAGCCATGGATAGGAGAGGAGGAGGGAGGCGCCCTGAATTATTTTAAATTGGATAAAGCGATCTTTATTCTTTCGATGGCCTTAGCAATTAGATCCTCAGAGGTTGCATAGGAGAGTCTTATATAATTTTCGGCTCCAAAGGCTGACCCCGGTACGGTAGATACATTGGCCTCGTGTATCAGGTACATGCTTAAATCATCGGAATTTTTAATGGTATAGGTCCCAAAACTCTTACCAATATAATAGGAGATTTCCGGGAAAAAATAAAAAGCTCCTTGTGGGTTATTTACAGTGATATGTGGAATCTCCAGCAATAATTGATGGGCTAATTCTTTTCGTTTTTTAAATGCTTCTACCATTCCGGATACTTTCTCCGGACCATTGGTTAAGGCTACAATAGCTGCCCTTTGTGCAATAGAACAGGTGGCCGAAGTAAATTGGCCCTGCATTTTTATACTCGCCTTGATGATTTCTTCGGGTCCTGCCATATATCCCAATCTCCATCCGGTCATTGCGAATGCTTTGGATAGTCCGTTAATGGTAACTGTTCTATCCTTCACTGCTTCAAAAGTTCCTATGCTAATATGACCTCCAACAAAATTAATGAGTTCGTAAATTTCATCGGATACTACAATGATTTCCGGATACTTTGCTAATACATTTACGATAGCCTCTAATTCGGATTTGCTATATACCGATCCTGTTGGATTACAGGGGGAGCTAAACATAAACATTCGGGTATTGGAGGTAATGGCTTTTTCCACCTGATCGGCGGTTACTTTAAAGTCTTTATCGATACCAGCCAGTACTTCAACAGGTTTACCACCTGCCATTTTTATTATTTCCCGATAACTCACCCAATAGGGGGCTGGCACAATTACTTCATCTCCTTCATCTATACATGCCATTACCAGGTTGGCAATGCATTGTTTGGCTCCGGTGGAAACCATGATTTGTGATCTTTTAAAATCGAGCTGATTATCACGTTTTAATTTGAGACATACAGCATCCAACAATTCATCGTAACCGGCTACCGGTGTATAATGCGAAAAATTCTGATCGATGGCATCTTTGGCCGCTTGTTTAATATAATCGGGAGTATCAAAATCGGGTTCGCCCAGACTGAGATTAATAATATCCTTTCCTTGTGCTTTTAATTCCCTGCTTAAACGAGCCATTGCAAGGGTTTCAGATTCGGCCATATTTAGTAGCCTCCTGGAATAATGAGCCATGTATATCGAATTACTTTACAATGGTAAGTAAAATTTTAATGAGGCCAAATTAATAACCCATGTATCTTTTTTATAAAAATGGAATTATATAATTAAAACCTGTATTTTCGTAAGGTGGATTATCTGATGTGAAACAGTTAATACAACTAAATTCTTTATACCTATGGACGAATTTTTAGATATTTTAAAATATATTTTGCCTTCAACTATTGTTTTTTTGGCTGTACATTTTGTTTTGAAAAAACATCTTGATACCCAGCTTAAATCTCAAGTTGTAAAGGGTAGACAAGAACAACAGGGGACCATTATGCCGATTCGATTACAAGCTTACGAAAGAATGGTGCTTTTGTTGGAACGAATTACCCCACAGAACCTGGTGATGAGGGTAAATAGCAGTAACGCTACTGCAGGACAACTACATCAGGAGTTATTAGCCTCTATTAGAGCTGAATATGAGCATAATTTAACCCAACAGGTATATATTTCAAAAGGAGCCTGGGAGGCCGTGAAAAGGGCCAAAGAGGAAACCATTAAACTCATTAATATTTCTGCCAGTAAGGTACATGATAATGCCAAAGGAGTAGAATTGAGCAAAATGGTATTGGAAATGAGTATGCAATTAGAAAAAATGCCTACTCAAGTGGCCATTGATTTTATTAAAGAAGAGGCTCGTTCCTTCTTTTAAATATATTTTTTGGGGTTTAAAGCATCAAAAAATTGTCTTTGAACTCGTTTATTTTATCGTTATCTTCGTTTATTATTCTTCGATAATATGGGTAAAATAAAACTCAGTTTCCTTTTATTGATGTTAGCCGGAATTTTCTTTAGTTGCGAGCCGGAGACAACCACTACCCCTTACGATTTTCAGGTACCTGTTGGATTTATTCAGGCAAATTTACCTGCATCAAATCCAATGACCCTGGAGGGTGTCGCCTTAGGCCGTCAGCTTTTTTATGACCCCAAACTTTCTAAAAATGATGCACAGTCATGTGCCGATTGTCATACTCAATCCTATGGTTTTACCGATGATGGACTCCAATTTAGTATTGGCGTGGATGGAATTGCTGGTAATAGGAATTCGATGCCTTTAATCAATCTTGCCTGGGAGAATAAATTTTTCTGGGATGGTAGGTCAAATACACTCGAGGAACAAATATTTGGACCCGTGGTGAATCCTATAGAAATGAATATTAGTTGGCCAGAAGTGGAATCTAAATTAAATGCGGATGCCAATTATAAAAATTTATTTAAACAAGCATTTAATATTGATTATATCGATTCGGTGCATGTATCTAAAGCCATTGCTCAGTTTTTAAGAACGATGGTAAGTGGTAATAGCAAATACGATAAATTTGTTAGAGAGGAAGTGAGTTTGACAACATCAGAATTAAATGGCTTGAATATTTATAATACTGAACGCGGTGATTGTTTTCATTGCCATACCCTAAGTAATGGTTTAGCTACGGATAATAGTTTTAAAAATAATGGCTTGGATGATGATGCTTCGATGACTGATTTGGGTAGAATGTTGGTCACTGGTTCTGCATCTGATAAAGGAAAATTTAAAGTACCTACATTAAGAAATATTGAGTTTACAGCTCCTTATATGCATGATGGAAGATTTGCTACCTTAGAAGAAGTGGTGGATCATTATGATCAGGGAGGTGTATCCAGCAGCACGGTTGATCCGTTGATGAAACATTTACAAGGAAGTGCTAGTCCCGGATTAAATTTAACCTTAACCGAAAAGCAAGACTTAGTCAATTTTTTAAAGACCTTAAGCGATCCGGATTTTATATCAAATATGGCATTTACTCATCCTTAAATGATAAAGTAATTGGGGATTATCCCTTTTTATTGTCTTCAACGGCTTCTTGAATTTTACGCATCACCTTAAGATTCATACCAAACGGATCCTGCATAAATGAATAAGCATGATCAGGGTAAACAATAGATAAATATGCGGCTAAATCCCATCTTCTAACTGCTTTAATTTCGGTTATGTCTTTCATTGCCACGGCAAAACTTCCTTCATTTTTTAAAGCTTCTAATTCTAAATCATAGGTAAGAGATTTACCGATCATTAAAGCGCTTAAAAATGGGCCTGCTAATAAACCCGCTGTAAGTATAGAACCCATTTTGCTGCTACCACTAGACAAGAATAATACACGTTGATTGGTTACGGCAATTCGGCCTAAATAGGTTCCCCATTTCCAAAATCCGGGGGTAGCTGAGTTCCAACAGCGCATGTTATCTGAAATAAATAAAATTGTTTCTTCCATAAGGAATAGTTAATAGAAATTTGGATTTAACTGACTCTTAAAAATTAAAATCCAATCTCATGTTAAAACTTCGGGGCAAGTTCATTATTCCTGGTCTTGCGGCGTATTCTAAATTGGTGAGATTTTTTACAATAAAACTAATTTTGGCATTCCATTTTTTAAAGGTGTAGGAGCCTCGGATATCCATAGTAAAATCACCCCGATAATTTTTATGTGTTTCAATCCATGGAACAATAAAACCGGGAATGGCCAATTCTAAATAACTAAAGCTCGGATCGATATATTCTATGGTACTCATGTAATAAAAAGTAGATCCAACGCTTAATGATTTCCAACTGAATTCAACATCTGCTCTTAAAGTATGCCGGTTTCTAAAAGGCAAAATCATGCTATTGTTAGAACTATCCAACAAATGATCCCCAAAGAATCTAAACATAGTATCTAAATAATTACCTACATTGTTTAAGCCAGGATATGCCGATAAATTGGCAGGAAAACTATAATTATAACCTGCATAAGTATTTACTTCTACTGGTCCAATTTGACCCTTTCCACCTAGTGTTAATTCGAATCCCATGATGCGGGCTCTGCCCACATTAAATGCTTTAAATCCAATACCATCCGGAGGATAATTTCCAATATTGTATTGAATCATATCTACATATTCCATCCAATACAGAGCTAGATCAACATAACCCGTCCATTTTTTTGTAATATTAAATCCTTGCCGTACACCTAATTCGGCATTCCAACCTCGTTCGGGTTTTAGTCCAAGATTGGGTAAAACAAAAAATCCAGAAATTAATTCTGCCTGAATAAATCTTTCTCCTAATGACGGAATTCGATAAGATTGTCCAAAAGATCCTCTTAAAAAAGTTTGTATGGCAGCTCTAAAATTAATGCCTCCTCTAAATACCGGAATGGATCCTTCTACTAAATAATCGGAACCATTCAACTCATAACGAACACCTGCCACAATGCTCCATCTTCTATAATTAAATTCAAGTTGACCAAATGCCGCTGCAGAATAGGTTTGAAAAAAATAAGTGGCTTGCCCAGTGCTATCTAATTGTAAACTATCCGGAAAGAGGTTACTTTGAATCCAACCATAATTAAAATAACCACCTGCCGTAACTGTAAACATGTTTTTATAAAACTTACGTTGGTATTGATAATCAATCAACAAATTATTGGATACTGCATTGATATCACCTCCAAACCCATACCTGAATTTTCGATAATAGCGCATATTAACATTATGCTTATTTCCTTTTTTGTCAAAATATTTGAGATGAGGATCTAAAATCAGGAAATAATATTTATCGTCTGATGAGAAAGTAGGTTTATAAATTCCATCGG
>JBEIQI010000318.1:0-2883 GCA_040376605.1 Flavobacteriales bacterium
CCTGGGTTGTATTTGTTAATTGTTGTACCCATTTACAAAGTTTCAAAACAACTTCTTCCAAAACCTCTTGAATGGAGGCTGCAATGTCCATGTAAAATTGATCCATCGGAGCTTCTTCTTTTCTTGCCGGCATTCCCCATATAGCTTCGAAATGTTTGTTAATCATTCTGCGACCTTCAGTATATGAAAAGTATTTCATATTTAGCTGATAGGAGCCATCATCAAATAATTGCAAAAAATGTGCATATATTTTTTCCTTATAAATAGGTTGTCCATAAGGAGCCAAACCCATTAATTTGTACTCCCCTGAATTTACCTTAAATCCACAAAATTGGGTAAAGGCAGAATATAATAGACCTAAAGAATGTGGAAAATGTTGTTCTTTTATAATTTCTATTTTTTGTTGATTCCCCATTCCAACAGTAGTTGTTGCATATTCCCCTACCCCATCAATGGTAATAATGGCTGAATGGTTAAATCCAGAACTATAGTATGCCGCTGCTGCATGAGATTCATGATGTGATGCATAAAGAATCTTTCCCTTAAAATTTAGCTTTTTCCGAATTTCAGTGCTAATCCACAACCTATTTTTTACCCATAAAGGAATGGCGCTTGAGAATGGAGAAAAGGTAAATGGAACATGATTTGTTATTGTATCCAAAATTCGTTCGAACTTCCAAAAAGGTTTTTCATAATATACTACTGAATCAATTTCGGTAATTTGAATACCAGCCATTTCAATACATTTATTAATAGCTTGTATGGGAAATGATTTATCATGTTTTATCCTTGTTAATCGTTCTTCCTGAATAGCAACTACAACCAGACCGTCCTTTATAAGGGCAGCTGCAGAGTCATGATAATAGGCCGATATACCAAGAATGTACATATTAAAAAGAATCTATATCACAATATTGAAGTTTCAATTGTTCAATTGGAAACCGGGATTGTTGATTAGTGAATAAAATGGGCCATGAATCAAATCCATGAAAATGTTTTGTCATATGCTCTTCCTGAATACTACCCTTAGTAAATTGAAAAATTATTAGATTAATGAATAACTTCTTGGCAATTAATTGAAGTTGGTGAACGATTTCAAGCATTTCAGTTTCGGTTAATTCTGAAACAAATCCAACAGATAATTGATCACCGAGTTTTACCCAAACAAATTTACCATCAATTTTTAATAAAAAATGAGCCTTCGTATTTTTATAATTAAAGAAAAGTTCATCGTGAATAATATGTGGTCTTTCATTTGATTCAATAAATGCCTCTTGTTGAAAACTGCAGGTAATACCTTTCAATTTATTGGATGCCCAATTCAAATAAGTTTCTCTGGCCCCCATTTTTTTAAAAATTTTATAAAGTGGTAAAGTATTTACGTTAATCTTATAACCAACCATTCGATTCTTAAAATTCCACATACCTTTATGCACGACCGGGTAGAACGAATTGTCGTTGGGAAAACCCAACGAAAAGCAGATTCCATTCTCTTTAGCCACCTCTTCAACCTTAGATAATAACTTTACATAAATTCCAAAACGTTGATAATCAGGATGAATCATTGAATCAGTAAAATTACTGGCCCATTCAATTTCATCTAAATATTGAGCCCGATAATAACAAATTCCTATAAAACCAATAGGTGTTTCATTGTGCATGGCAAATAATCCCAGATAAGGTTTATTCCATAAAGAAAAGTCATATTTCTTCTTTAAATCAACCAAACTAATATCTTTATTAAAAGCCAGTTTAAATAAAGGTATAAACCAATGTAAATTATCCTCGGATAAAGGTAAATAGGTGATGTCGATTTTCTTCTTATCCACTGATAAATAGAGCTCCTTTAATACGTTAAATAAATGCCATTAAAGTACAATATAATTTAAAAGAATCAATATTTTGACATTAATAAATCAATGAAATTAGAATCAATATGAGATTTTACCCAAAATATAACTGCCTAATAACTGCTGACCATGGGAATTGAGATGCGGATCATTTGAATAATACACAGGCAAAGTTTGGTCAGCTTCTCTGAGCATATTCAATGGATCAATGAGTTCTGTTCCGGTATCATGGCACAATTCATTTATAAATTTATACAGAAGGTAATTCGATTCTTCCCAAATATGACGTTGGGAATTGAAGCGGGCACCTAATAATTCATGATTCCTGTAATACTTTTTTGAAAGTTGAGCTTGATGTGGAATAATAATAAAATATTTTTTTGTGTTCGGCGATATTGGAGATATCATTTGTTTGAACTTCTTCTCGAAAATAAGCCAATCCAAACTTCTACCATTTTCGAGATATATTGTATTTTCTATTAGGTTAGGTTCAGCTTTATAGTTAAGCTTTTCTCTTTTAGAATAGGACTGAACAGAGAATGAGTCTAAATCCTTAGGTTTATATTTCCCACCCGCATCATCATAAAATTTATAGCGAATACCTGCAAACCTAAAGTTTAAAAAGGATAAACTCAATAATCGATCAGAGATAAACCAATAAGTCTTTCTAAGTTTTGAAATATTAGGTGCTTTATAAGGATGAGAAATATCGAATAGATCATTCCCAACATACATTTGGTAAATGAAAATATCAGGTTTAAATTTTTTAATTCTACCAGGTGTATAAAGTGCATGTTGAATTATTCCGGTTCCAGGAACAGCCGCATTAATCACCGCATAATCCGTTAAACTATCTCTTAATACCTTTACATAAGAATCAATAGAAGCTGTAAATGAATCACCGACGATCAAAATTCTTTTTGATTTTGCCTCTAAAATATTCTTGTTATTTAATCCTCTAAGTTCAGCTTTATAAAAATCGAACCATTGAAATCTATAAGCTAACTCCAAAGTGCCTATTGAAGATATTAAG
>JBEIQI010000363.1:0-2101 GCA_040376605.1 Flavobacteriales bacterium
GAATGGCCAGCAGAATGCGCCGCATTCCATTAAACACAAAAAGACCGTCATGTGACAGTCTTTTTTTTCTTTTGGGAGAATGATGGGGCTCGAACCCACGACCCTCGGAACCACAAACCGATACTCTAACCAGCTGAGCTACACTCTCCGTAAATCGATGGCAAAAATACTTATATTTGATGAATATTCAAAAATATTTTTTCGTTGAAGAAACCCCTGCATATTCTGTATTTGGCAAGATGGTACCCCCATAAGTTCGATGCTATGTATGGGTTATTTGTTAAAAGGCATGCTGAAGCGGCCGCCATGAAACATCATGTTTCGGTTTTTTATGTGCATGGTTGTGATGATCTACCTAAAAATCACGAAGTGGAGGTCTTTAAAGGGTTGGTGAATGAATATTATTACTATTATCACAAATCAAATTCAAAAATCAAATTTCTAAGCTCATTAATCAATAACTGGCGATTTATTAAAGGACATTGGGTTTTAAGGAAAATGATATCCAGACCCAACCTTATTCATATACATATTCTTACCCGGCTTGGGGTTATTGCATATCTAGTTAATAAATGGAAACATATTCCATATGTTATTACTGAACATTGGAGCAGATATCAAGAAGGAAATAAAGGATATGAAGGTTTCTTTCGCAAGTTCCTAACACGCCTTGTAACGGCCAATGCAGGAGCTCTTACAACAGTAACCCACCAATTAAAACTTTCCATGGAAAAACATGGTATCATTAACAAAAACCATCATGTTTTGCATAATGTTGTTGATACAAAGGTTTTTTTTCCGGAAAATAGAACCTATAGGGAAACTGATATTAAAAAACTGATCCATGTTTCATGTTTTGATGATGAACCCAAAAATATTTCTGGTTTAATGGATTGTATAAAATCACTACATGAGCTTCGACAGGATTTCGTAGTTGAAATGATTGGTACAGGTAAGGATTATGAGAAAATTGTAAATAAATGCAAGTCGTTGGGGTTATACAATTCTACCGTTTTTTTTACTGGACAACTAGAAGGGGCGGCATTAGGCCAAAAAGTAAGAGGTGCGGATATCCTGATGTTATTTAGCAATTACGAAAATATGCCAGTGGTTATTAATGAAGCATTTTGTTGTGGGGTTCCCGTCATTTCAACAAACGTTGGTGGGATCAGGGAAATTGTAAATGATTCGAATGGTATTTTAGTACCAAAAGGAGATCAGTTAGCCTTTACCAAACAATTGAATATAATGCTGGATAGTCCTCAACATTATGTACAAAAAGACATTAGTAACAAGGCCTTTCAATTATTCTCCATGTTAGCTATTTCAGAGCAATTAGATAAAATATACTCCCAAAACACGTATACCTAAATGGGAGAAATGAAAATTAAGTTTGGACTCATGCTTAATGGAATGAATCTATACCCGTGGCAAATAAAGGTATATGAAGAAATTCTACAAACTGGCTTAGCAGAATGTTGTCTGTTAATTATTAAAAATGAAGCAAAAGAAGAGCCAAAGAGTATTTTTCGAAAATTAAGTCACCCCCATTTATTCTTCGAGCAGTTTAAAAAAAATAAACTAAACCCAACCTTGTATAAATCAATTCCAGCTACTATTCTGGATAATATTCAACAATTACGGGTAACGCCAACAAAGGTTGGTAAATCTTCGGAAGAGCTCAATATGGATGATATTCAGGGGATCAAATCAAAAAATCTAGATTTTATTATTCGATTTGGTTTTGGAATTATCAAAGGTGAGGTTTTGAACTCCGCCAAATGGGGAGTTTGGTCATTTCATCATGGGAATGAACAGGAGTTTCGTGGTGGTCCTCCTGGATTTTGGGAAATTATGAAAGGTCAAAAAACCCAAGGAGTTATCCTCCAAAGACTGGGAGAAAAATTAGATGCCGGAAAAATAATTTTGAAACGAGAATACGCTGTTATTTCACATAGTTATATAGAAAATGTTTCCAAATTATTGATCCAAAGTGCTGATATGCCTGCCCAAGCAATTAAAATGATGGCTTCTGGCAGCTTGATCTTGGATGAAATAAAGACGATACCTACCCAAGCACCTATTTATAAATATCCCAATA
>JBEIQI010000174.1:0-6683 GCA_040376605.1 Flavobacteriales bacterium
GTAAGAGTTACCTTCATAGGAACTCCAGGATCTGTAAAGAAGAAAACCAATGATACTGCAAATGAACCAATGACCATCAAGCTACTTATTACACCAGCAATACCAACCGGAACCTTCTTACCCAGAATTCCATTAATAATGAATCCCAATAATGGTAAACCTAATAGTAGGATAATATGTAGTGATTGAGTATCCATTATCCCTTCATTCTGTTTAATAAATTAATATCGGTACTTGAAATATTACGATAAATACTAATCAGCAAAGCCAATCCCACAGCAACTTCTGCGGCTGCAACTACAATCACAAAAAACACAATCATTTGACCTTCTGTTTGACCATTTTGAGACGAAAAGGCAACCAACAGAATATTGGATGCATTCAACATCAGCTCGACACACATCAATATAATAATTGAATTCCTTCTAAAAAGAACCCCCATCACTCCAATACAAAACAATATGATAGACAAATAAACATATTTGTTAATTGGGTTAGAGGCAATATCTATGGCTTGTAATGCTATCATGATTCTTTCTTAGATATTAAAACCACACCCACCATGGCGGATAAAAACAATACAGAGGAGATTTCAAATGGTAATAAGAAATCTGTAAATAATACCATTCCTAAATTTTTAACGGTTCCAATTTCCTGACTTGCATAAATCGAGCCATTGGTATTAATAATAGGATCCATTTTAAGCATGGCCGCTATCAACACGAGCATGAGAATACTAGCAGAGATAACAGAAGCGAATTTTATGATGGCTGGTTTATTGGGCTCTGATTCCTTATTTAAGTTCAATAGCATAATTACAAAAAGGAAAAGCACCATGATTGCTCCGGCATAAATAATTATATGCACTACCGCTAAAAACTGAGCATTTAATAATAAATAATGACCTGCAATGGAGAAAAAACAAACAACTAGGTACAATACACTATGAATAGGATTACGGGAGAACACCACCATTAATGCAGTTATGATCGTTACAAGAGCCAAAAAATAAAATATATATTCTCTCATTCCCTATTTAAAGCCGCAAGTTTAATAAAACCTTCGTAATTGTTTTTAATTAAATGATTTCTTTTTTCGTTTTGTTATGTCTATTCTTTCGTCCACCTTTTCAACCAAAATATCCTTGCCGTATACAAAACCCTCGCGGGTGAACTCAGAAGGTACAATTCTATCTGTTAAATAAATAGCATCTTTGGGACAAGCCTCTTCACATAAACCGCAATAAATACATCTAAGCATGTTGATCTCATAATTGGCGGCATATTTCTCTTCTCTGTATAACCCTTCTTCCCCATCTTTTCTTTCTGCGGCCTCCATGGTAATAGCTTCAGCAGGGCATGAAACAGCACATAAACCACAAGCGGTGCAATTTTCTCTGCCTTGTTCGTCTCTTTTTAAAACATGCATGCCCCGATATACTGGTGTAAATTCCTTTTTAACCTCAGGGTATTTAACGGTTACCTTCTTTTTAAACAAATGGCGTAAAGTGATGTTTAATCCTCCGAGAATTGCCGGTAAATAAAGCTTCTCAATAAAAGTCATCTTTTTATTGGAAACCATTTTCGATCTATTGGTAAGCGCCTGCATGGTTATTTATTTAAAAGAGTAATTACCACTCCAGTTACTAAAATATTAAAAATACATAATGGAATAAAAATCTGCCATCCCAATTTCATTAATTGATCATATCTAAATCTTGGAATGGTCCAACGAATCCACATAAATACAAAAATGAAGAAGAATATTTTAGCAAATAGGGCTCCCATACTCACAATACTTAGCCAATTAGGCGAAAGACCCAACTGATCCATGTAAGGGAATGTATAGCCTCCAAAAAACAGGATAGATATGATTGCTGCTGATACGAACATATTTACATATTCCCCAAAAAGGAAAAGAGCTAATTTCATACTGCTATATTCTGTATGATAACCTCCAATTAATTCTGATTCGGTTTCTGCTAAATCGAATGGGGTTCTATTGCACTCTGCTAAAGCGCAAGTAAAGAATATGATAAAACCTAAAGGTTGATAAAAAATATTCCAATTCCATCCAGCCTGAGCTTCTGTAATATCACGTAAACTTAAAGATGAGCTAATCATTATAATTGGTATCAATGACATCCCCATGGCTAGTTCGTAGCTTATCATTTGGGTAGAAGCCCTAACTGCTCCTAATAATGAATATTTGTTATTAGATGCCCATCCACCAATCATAATTCCATATACACCCAACGATACCACTGCAAAAGAGTATAAAATACCTACATTTAAATCAACTAATTGAAGTTTAAAAGCCCTTCCGTTAATCATTAAATCCTTTCCCCAAGGGATAATGGCGTAGGTCATCAATGCAACGGTCATGAAGATACACGGACCTAAAATAAACAGAAACTTATGCGCTTTACTAGGAATAATTTCCTCTTTTAAAATACTTTTTAATCCATCCGCCAATGGTTGTAAAATTCCAAAAAATCCAGCTCTATCCGGTCCAATACGATCTTGCATAAAGGCAGCAATCTTTCTTTCTGCTAAGGTGCTATATGCAGCGATACCTAATGCCACCGCAAATAAAATTCCAATAAGGATAAGTTTATCCGTTATAATGGTCCAATCGATAAGTAATATAGGATGTAGCAACATTATTCTTCGAATGGTTTTATATCGTTCAACTTTGGAATGGATGGTTCCACTATTTTTTCGTAATGGTTGGCAGAAATAACTGAATGGCGATTAACATGCGCAGGACCTTCAATTTTCCAATCAAGGGTTTGTTTCTTGTCAAATCTACATTCGTTACAAATAAATTCTTCTGCTTCACCCCATTTGTCTTTTCTTGCGGTAACACGCAATACATCATCTCCCTTGTACCATAAAGTAACTTTACCGCAACATTTGGTGCAATCTCTATGGGCTAATACCGGATTTGTAAACCAAACTCTGCTTTTAAACCTAAACGTTTTATCGGTTAATGCTCCCACTGGGCAAACATCCACCATATTTCCGGAGAAGTCGTTATCAATTACATTACTGATATAAGTTGAGATTTCTGAAACCTCTCCGCGATTCATTACTCCATGAACACGATGATCCGTTAGTTGATCAGCCACCTTTACACATCTATAACAAAGAATACACCTTGTCATGTGCAATTGAATATAAGGTCCTAAATCAATTTTCTTAAATTTCCTTCTTTCAAATTCATATCGAGTTTCACTAGACCCATTTTCGTATGATAAATCTTGTAAATGACATTCACCCGCCTGATCACATATTGGACAATCCAATGGATGATTCGCCAATAAGAACTCAACAACACCTTTACGAGCTTCGATTACTTCGGGAGAGGTAAAATTTAATACCTCCATTCCATCTTCCACAAAGGTTCTGCAAGAAGCAACTGGTTTTGGAATTGGATTAGGATTACCCTCAGACATTTTAGAAACCTTTACAATACAAGTCCTACAATATCCACCGCTTGTTTTAAGAGATGTATAATAACACATAGCAGGAGGTGTAACCTCTTCTCCAATCATCCTGGCTGCTTGCAGAATGGTAGTACCTTGTGGTACTTCTATTGTTTTACCGTCTATGGTTATTTTAGGCATAATAAACTAATCTATTTACGCTAATTCTTTCTCTTCAATTTGATTAAAATAATGTTTTACGTCATTATGCTTCTGCGGATTTTGAATATAATCCTCAAACTCCGATCTAAAATGACGAATGGCACTTGCTACTGGCCATGAAGCTGCATCCCCAAGTGGACAAATGGTTTTGCCATCAATGTTCTTTTGCAGGTTCCATAAAAGATCTACATCTTTTAATGTTCCATGGCCATGTATAATTCTATGTAATACTTTTTCCATCCAAGCCGTTCCTTCTCTACATGGAGAGCATTGTCCACATGATTCATGATGATAAAAACGTGTAAAATTGAATAGGTTTTTTACAATGCTGGTGGTTTCGTCCATTACAATAAAACCTCCAGAACCTAACATGGTGCCGCTTGTAAAGCCTCCTTCTGCCAATGATTCATATGACATTAAGCGAGGTTCTCCTTTTTCTGTTTTCAGAATCAATTCTGCTGGTAAAATAGGTACGGATGAACCTCCAGCAACGACCGCCTTTAACTTTCTTCCACCTCTGATGCCGCCACAATATTCATCGGAATAAATAAATTCTTCTACCGGTAAACCTAATTCGATTTCATATATACCTGGTTTTTTAATATGTCCACAAGCGGAAATTAACTTGGTCCCCTTTGAATTTCCTATACCGATCTTAGCATATTCCTCGCCTCCCATATTCATAATTACAGGAACAGTAGCAATACTTTCTACATTATTCACCACAGTAGGATTATTATACAATCCTGAAATCGCGGGAAAAGGTGGTTTAATTCTTGGATTTCCTCTTTTGCCTTCCAAAGATTCGATCAATGCCGTTTCTTCACCACAAATATATGCACCACCACCAGGATGAACATATAAATCCAAATCATAACCTGTACCTAGAATATTTTTACCCAAATATCCTGCTGCATAGGCTTCAGCAATGGCCTTTTCAAGGATATGAAAAACATATAATAATTCACCTCGGATGTAAATGAAAGACAAATTAGCACCCAATGCAAAACTCGATATAATCATCCCTTCAATAAGGAGATGCGGATTAGTTTGCATTAAATGACGATCTTTAAAAGTACCAGGTTCACTCTCATCTGCATTACAAACCAGATATCTTGGTTTTCCAGATTTTTTATCGATGAAAGACCACTTCCTGCCTGTTGGAAAACCAGCTCCTCCTCTACCTCTCAACCCTGAAGCAATCACATCATTCACCACTTCATCCGGAGTTTTGGTTTTAAGCGTCTTCTCCAATGCCGAATATCCCCCATGCTGCATATAAATAGGCAGTTGTTGAATTCCGGGAACATCAAAATGTTCTGTTAGAAGCTTCTTACTCATCAAGGTTTAATTTTATCTTTTGCCCAATGTGAAATAGGCGCAGTTGTATTAGTTTTATAATCTTCTAAAATGTTGTCCAGCTTAGCAAAAGTAAGGTTCTCGTGATATTTTTCACCCACTTGCATCATTGGAGCACTGCCACATGCCGCCAGACATTCTACAGTCTTCAATGTAAACATCCCATCTGAGGTAGTTTCACCTACTTTAATATTCAATTTATTTTCAATGTAACGAACAACATCTTCAGCACCCATCAACCAACAAGGTCCGGTTCTGCATACTTCAATCACACATTTACCGACAGGTTGTAAATTAAACATAGAATAAAAAGAAGCCACTTCATATACTTCTATTGGCTGTATGCTTAATAAAGAGGCAACATAATCCATTGATTGAGGACTTAACCATCCCCCAAATTCTGCCTGTGCAATATGCAAAACTGGCAGTAAAGCAGATTTATGCTTTCCTTCAGGATAACGCCCAATAATCTTTTTTGTTAGGGCTAAGGCATCGGCCGAAAATTCTATTTTTTTATTCTCTTCCACTTTACTAATTCAATTACGCATCTAATTCACCTGCAATAACATTTAACGAACTCATGGTCATTACCGCATCACTAATGGAACCTCCACAAATGATTTCCGGGTAGGCCTGGTAATAAATAAAACAAGGTCTTCTAAAATGAAGTCGATATGCATTTCTACCACCATCACTCACCAAATAAAAACCAAGTTCTCCATTACCTCCTTCTACGGAGTGATACAATTCCCCAACGGGAACTTCTGTTTCACCCATTACAATTTTAAAATGCCAAATTAAGGCTTCCATTTTGGTATAAACATCCTCTTTGGGAGGTAAATAAAATTCTGGAACATCAGCATAATGCTTACCTTCAGGAAGGTTATCATGTGCTTGTTTGATCATTTTTAAACTCTCCTCAATTTCCTGGTGTCTAACCATAAAACGGTCATATACATCGCCTGCTGAGCCAACTGGAATAATAAAATCAAAATCTTCGTATGAACAATAAGGATTCATAGCTCTAACATCATAATCAACCCCACAAGCTCTTAAATTCGGGCCAGTAAATCCGTAATTTAAAGCCCTTTCCGCCGAAATCCCTCCAACTCCAATAGACCTATCCATAAAAATACGGTTCCGCTCCAAAAGTGAATTAAACTCCTTATACACCTTTGGGAAATCTCGTAAAAACTCTTTTATTTTTTTGTGAACCGTGGGGTTAAAATCCCTTTCAAATCCACCAATTCGGCCAATATTTGTTGTTAAACGAGCACCACAGATCTCCTCGTAAATATCATAAATCTTTTCTCTCCATTGAAATACATAAGTAAAACCGCTTAAGGCACCCATATCCACCCCTACTACTGAATTACATACCAAATGGTCGGCAATTCGAGCTAGCTCCATAATGATTACACGCATGTAATCCACTCTTTTCGAAATATCTGCCTGAATGAGTTTCTCTACTGTTAAATGCCAACCAATGTTATTAATAGGTGAGCTACAATAATTTAAGCGATCCGTTAATGGTGTAATTTGATAAAATGGACGGTGTTCTGCAATTTTCTCAAATGCCCTATGAATATAACCTACGGTTTGTTCACACTCAATAATAGTTTCTCCATTAATCTTAAGAATATTCTGGAATATTCCATGTGTAGCAGGATGTATA
>JBEIQI010000168.1:0-6840 GCA_040376605.1 Flavobacteriales bacterium
CCCTATATATATAATCTTGGAATTGGAGGGATGACCTTCTACATCCGAAACACGTCCACTCATTAATGCGGGACCAATATGTCGTGCTTTTAGATCACCAAATAGTTCTTTTCCTTTTAAAGGAATTCCTTCTTGGGCTCCTAGAAATGTTAAATTTCCCAGAACCAATAGAGATATAAATGTTATTCTCATTGTACAATAATTTAAATAGTAAAGGATTCGCTTTTTTGTTAGTTTTCTGGGAATTTAAACATTGAATCTTCAACCTTTGGATTCACTTCAATCTTTTCAATAACAATTCCTTGACCTTGACCGTCTTTTAAACGAGACATAATGGAGAATGGGAAATATACTCCACTAACTTCCTGATAGTCACTGTATACAGTTTGTGCTATTTGACCTTTAGCTTCACCTGTTGGAATAACTGTTTCAGACATGATCAAGGCATAACTCTCTTCATCGAAATAGTGGAAGGCTACATTTTCTTCTTCTTTTCCATCTACTAAGGTGGACTTTTTTATAATCTTGATTTTAAAGCATTTTACCCCTTCTGCTGTTTCTTTACCCATAAATTCTGCTTTGTAGCCTTTAGCTGCATATCCCATAATATCATTCGGAAAGTCCTTAGCTTCTCTTTTTTTGTTTTCGGTGGCCTCCTTATCGCTTTTTTCAGCCTTCATAGTCATGAAGTTCATACCCCAAAGAGTTTCACCATCAAAAACATCTTGTACCATTTTTTTACCTTGAAATTCAAAGGAGGTATATGATCGACCATCTGATAAGTTAATGATATCCAAAGGCAGGCTCATGCCCTGAGCGTCCACTTTAGCAGTCATACGTATACCATTAATTTTGGACCATGCATCTTTTCCACCCATAGCGGTTATGTATTTGTCGATAATATCATCCGCTTTTTGAGCATGCACCGGCTTAGCAAATGCTACTAAAAGTAAAATAAGGGTTGCCAGAGAATAACCAGCAAATCGATGAACAGAAGAACCTAATGATTTCATAATTTTATATTTAAATTTGATCATTCAAATATATTTGAATAGGCACTTATCTTACATTAAATTTTCCCAAAAAGAATTAAAATAAACTATTTTAACCATGCTTTGAAATGCTGATACAAGTATCCTCCGCTGCTGACCAGCCTACTACCCCTTTACCTGTGATAACTAAATTATAATAGCAGTTGCCATTGTCGTCAGGACCATTGAGGGTTAGATCCGCATCATCATTTCCTGCACTTTGTAAAGTGCTTGGTAAACACGTTAAACCGGAAACTTTACTCTCCGAGCCACATAGATCTTCAGGTGAAACAGTTGAACTGCAAGATTCAAGAAGATCTAAAATCGCCTTGGTCTTCGCCAAGGTATCATCATGTTTAAACATAGGGGAATTGTAGGAACCTCTCAGTGCGGTCCCATAAACCAGGCCTTTAACTTTACATATCATGGGCGAATCGTTTTCGATTTTCATATTTCTTGAATTATCGGTTTAAAGATATTCCTTTGACAGACCTCTAACAAAGATTTTAGAAAGAATTGATGATCATGGGTCCCTGCGTGGTGCTTTAAGGAGGAAATGGCTGGATTGCAGTATTCCTTCCATGGGATTTTTAAAAGTAATTATTAGATAAAAGGGCTGATTTTATTGACGATTAGGGGATTACGTGATTAACATGGACAAAAAATCGTATTTTTTTTACAAAGTTTTACACATAATATCAAAAATGATATATCTTTGCGCCATTATTTATCATTAGTAAAATTAACAATGCAAAAAGGAAAAATTAAATTTTTTAATGAAACCAAAGGATTTGGTTTTATTACACCAGACGCTGGTGGAGAGGATGTATTCGTACACTCAACCGGTTTGATCGACAAAGTTCGTGAAAATGACACAGTTACATACGAAGTGCAGCAAGGCAAAAAAGGCTTGAATGCAGTTAATGTTAAGCTTGCATAATCAACAAACTTTTTTATTAAAAATTGCAGAAGGTCAGCTAATAGCTGACCTTTTTGTTTTTAATCATTTTAGGTTGTAGTCCCTGTCTCCGTTCAGTTGTTTGCATTCATTATTGAGCTAAGAGATGAAAATATACTGAGTATGGGAATGCGGTTTTTTATAATAATTCTAAGCCCTATTATAGAAATTCTTTTTAATCACCTTAAAGACGGGTTAATTGTTTCATTTAAATCTATAGTAAAGATGGTTCAAAGTGAACATACGGAATAGAAATAAATAGATCATTGCTCCGTATGGAGAATTCTTGAACAGATTAACCAATTAAATTTTAAAGGAAACTAGCGATTAAGTCAGGCATTAAGCTAATGGCCATTAACAAGGCCGCTAATAGGATAAGTATGGATTTGTATCCCCAGCTAACATCAATGGGTGTATTATCTGGTCGTCTGGCATACATGGCTACAAATACCCTGAAGTAGAAATAAACCGATAATACCGTATTAATAATCGCTATCAAAACTACCAATAATAAATCCTTACTTAAGGCAGCACTTAGGATATAATACTTTCCCCAAAAACCAGCCAGTGGAGGAATACTAGCCATCGATAAAAGTCCTATGGTTAATGCAACTGCCAAGATGGGTCGTTTAAAGAACAATCCGTTAAAGGCAGCCAGGTTCTCCGACTTCATACTTCTAAATACGGGAATTGCTACTCCAAATCCAATTAAATTCGCTACTCCATATCCAATGGTATAATAGGCGATTACATGCCAATTATTGAAATCAACCGCTAATATTCCTAAAAGCATAAATCCGGCATGAGAAATCCCGGAATAAGCCATCATTCTTTTGAAATTAGTTTGTACAATGGCTAAAATATTTCCTATGGAAATAGTAGCTATACAAACCAAAATCAGAATGATATCATATAAATGATGTAAAGGAATAAATACTGAATTCAAAACAATATATAAACTGGCAATCGCTGAAATTTTAGCAATCGTGGCCATAAAAGCAGTAACAATGGAGGGTGATCCCTGGTAAACATCCGGACTCCAAAAATGAAATGGTGCAGCAGAAACCTTAAATAAAAATCCAACCAACATCAATATTAAACCTGAATGCAGAAATCCCGCATTTTTTTGAATCACTTCATCAACAAATAAGACTTGGGTTAGTTTCTCGTAATGCAATGTACCAGTAGCCCCATATAATAATACCATTCCAAACAACAAAATACCCGATGCAAAGGCACCCATCAAAAAGTATTTCATTCCCGCTTCATTACTTTCAAGTTTAACACGGTTACTACCCGCTAAAACATATAATGAAACCGACAATACCTCAATTCCAATAAAGGTCATCAATAAATGATGAGCTCCAATCATTAAAATAGCCCCCGTTACCGCAAACAAATAGATAGCTAAATAGTCGGACCAATATTTCTTTTCTTCTTTATAAAAACTACCGCCTAATAATATCAGAAATATCGCCAAAAACATAATAATTCCGGTAAATACCATGGTTACCCTATTCACCACGTACATATCGTTGAAATAAGTAATCGCAGGATCATTCCAATGAGAAAAATTCAAATACATGGCCGCCCCAATTCCTATAATAGCCACAGGTCCCAATAGTTTGCGAAGTCCTAATAACTCCATCAACATGATGAGCAAACCGAGACTAGATATGACGATTAAGGCTTCCACTTTTATAGTACAGGTTTGATAAGATTATTGATAAGATTGATCACTGAATCATCCGTTAAGTCGAAAATTGGCTGATAAACTAACCCGAATACGAAAACCAATATTACAAACGGATAAATAGTCAACATTTCTGTGGTACTAAGATCTTTAAATCCAACTGTATTTGAATTTGCAGGACCTAAAACGGATTGTCTAAACATTCTCAACATAACTACAGCACCTAAAACTAAGGAGAAGGCAGCTACCAAAGCCCATACCGCGGAGTATTGGAAAACCCCATACAAGGTTACCAATTCAGCAATAAAGCTGTTAGAGAATGGAATAGCAGCCGTGGCGAACATGATGACAAAAAAAGCTGTCGCAAATTTGGGAGCTTGTTTTCTTAATCCTCCCAGTTTTGAGAATTCTAAGGTCCCTACCCTGCTTTGAATAATATCTGCACAAATAAATAAAGCGACTGTGTTTAAACCATGAGAAAAGGCCTGAACAAATGCCCCTTGCATACCAGTATAATTTAAAGAAAAAATACCAGCAACCATGAGAGATATATGAGCCAATGATACGTAGGCAAACATTCGTTTCATATCCTTTTGCATGATGGCAACAATTCCTGCATAAATAACGCCTACAACCGAAAACATCAAAATATATGGTGCAAAGGATGCAGTAGCTAAAGGTAATCCCGGCATCATCCATCTTACAATACTAAATAAGGCCATTTTAGCTAGTAAGCCAGCTAGAATCATGGTACCTTGATTAGGCGCCATTTGATAAGTGTTGGCCTGCCATGTATGAAATGGAATTAAAGGCAATTTAACCGCAAATGCGATTAAGAAGCCAATAAACAACCAATTTTGAGAATCAAGGTCTACATTTAAATTAAAAATTGAAAGACTGTCAATGGATGCTCCCTTGCCATAATTGGCATAAAGGTAAATGATAGAAACCATCATTAACAAACTTCCAAAAACAGTATATAAGAAAAACTTAAAGGTGATTCGTTTTCTATTGCGTCCTCCCCAATACATCAGAATAAAATAGGCTGGAATAATGGTTAACTCCCAGAAAATATAATACAATAACAAATCATCGGCTAAGAAAACTCCAATTAATGCAAATTGCATGAGGGATATGAGGAAATGATAAATACGAGGATTATTGATATTTCTATTTGCTGCAGAAAGGTGAACAAATGGCATACAAATATTGGTCATGATAATTAATAGGAGCCCAATACCATCAGTTGCAAATTTAATATGGATAGATGGATTCTTAATCCACACTTGATCAACATTAAATGCGGCTGCACCCTGAGTGGTATAAACCCAATAGGCATAAATAGAGATGGCCAATGATGCCATTGACAAAACTCCTGCAAATTTTGCAGTAGATTGTTTAGGTCCAATTAAAATGACCAATGACAAAACAAGGGGTAATATGAGGAGTAGCAGTGATATCATTTTAATAGAAACTGTAATAAAATTAAACCTATCACCGAAATTGTCATGATAAATAAATACAATCCAATATTCCCTGACTGAATTTTACGAATAGCTTCACCACTGCTAATTGCAGTAATACCTGTAAGGTTCACAATTTTATCAATCACCTTGGAATCGATAAAATATAGAACTTTTGAAAGGAAATTAATAGGAGCCTTAAAGAAGAAATCATAGATTTCATCTAAATAGAATTTACGGTATACCATTTTGGTAAAGAAGTTCATTTCATCTTCACTCGACTCTGGTAATGTGTTTTTCTTGATATACATCCACCAGGCAAATAACCATACCAATAAGGCTCCACCAACAGCAATTCCAACAAGCATAAATATGGTAGATTCCGCCATTTCATGAGGAGTCTCCATAAATATATGCTTACCTAAATAATCGTGCAACCAATGGTTAACTCCCAAATAATGAGGTAAGCCAATAGACCCGGCAATGATAGAAAACAAGGCCAGAATCATTAACGGAATGGTAATGACTTTTGGAGATTCATGAAGATGATGTTTTGCTTCTTCGGTTCCGCGGTATGAACCATGAAACACCAAATAAAACAATCTAAACATATAAAATACTGTAAGTAAAGAAGCGAATTGAACCAATCCATAGGCCAAAGGATTATGAGCAAAAACATGTTCTAAAATTTCATCTTTGGAAAAGAAACCGGCAAAAGGAGGTATCCCGGATATCGCCAATGTTCCAATTAAAAATACCCCGCAGGTAACTGGAATATATTTCTTTAAACCACCCATTTTCCGGATATCCTGTTCGCCTGACATTGCATGAATTACAGATCCTGCACCTAGGAATAACAATGCTTTAAAAAATGCATGCGTTGTTAAATGGAAAAATGAACTTATCGGAGCATGCGCACCTAAGGCCACAAACAGTAATCCTAATTGTGAAACGGTTGAATAGGCAAGTACTTTTTTAATATCATTTTGTTTAACACCAATGATGGCGCCAATTAAACAAGTCGCCACTCCAATCCATAATATGGTTTCCATGGTGATTGGTGCCATAGTAAACATGGCAAAATTCCTTATAACCATATAAATTCCCGCTGTTACCATGGTTGCTGCATGTATTAATGCAGAAACTGGTGTTGGGCCCGCCATGGCATCTGGTAGCCAGGTTAATAATGGCAGCTGTGCAGATTTTCCGGTTGCTGCCAAAAACAATAATAAGGTGATGATGGTAATTTCCCGAACATCAATTGCCCCTGATTGAGCTATCGTATTTACGGCATCAAATTCAATGGTTCTGAATAAACGAAAAATGTAGAACATGGCAATTACCAAACCTACATCTCCTATCCTATTCATTACGAAAGCTTTTTTGGCCGCTAGGTTATATGCATTTTTATCAGACCAGAACCCTATGAGCAAATAAGAGCAAAGACCTACCCCTTCCCAACCAATAAACATTAACAAAAAGTTGCTTCCGGTAACCAGAAAAATCATGAAGAATACAAATAGATTAAGGTAGGCGAAAAAACGCTGATAGGACTCATCGCCCTTCATATAACCAATAGAATAAATATGAATCAAAGATCCAACACCGGTAATAATTAATAACATGATATTAGAAAGATGATCAATGGTGAATGAAAAATTCAAATTCATATCACCCACATGAAACCAATGTGTA
>JBEIQI010000072.1:0-12129 GCA_040376605.1 Flavobacteriales bacterium
AATTTGACGGAAAAAAATGTCGAACACAATATTTGAATTCTATTATCCTTCGGATGCTCTTGCTAGACAAGGGAAATAGAAAAATAAAAACCGGACAACTTTTCCAAAATTTGGAGTTGTCCGGTTTGGTGGAGAATACCGGAGTCGAACCGGTGACCTCTTGCATGCCATGCAAGCGCTCTAGCCAGCTGAGCTAATCCCCCAATTATGATAATTATAAAATGAACGTTTTTCAATCGCCCACTTTCCCGAAAGCAATCGGATTAATATAATGTGGCCTTTATTCTTGCAATTAATGAACGATTCCAAATAATTACGACGCAAATGTAAAATATTTTTTCAATTTTTGAGGAAAATTAATACCCTTATGGAAGTTTCTCAGTCAGTAATTAAGGACATTTTAGCAAAGGAAATCAGTACCTCCATTGGGGAAACTGTTCAAATACTCGATCTTTCGCCTATTACTGGAGGTGCAATTAATACTGCATTACAGTTAAAAACCAATAAAGGAAGTTTTTTTGCCAAGTACAACGATCATCACAAATTTACTGGCATGTTCGAAAAAGAGTCCCAAAATCTTGAATTGTTGCGATCAACCAGAACGCTTCATATTCCTCAGACTATTGCTTATTTTACTCATGAGAATTTGGATTTTCTGGTTTTGGAAAATATAGAATCTGGTTCACCTCACTATGAATTTTGGACTGATTTAGGTTTTGGATTAGCCCATTTACATAAAAATAAATCAGAGTCATTTGGACTACATTACGATAACTTTTCAGGCTCTTTGCCTCAAAATAATGCCCTATCGGATAATTGGATTGATTTTTTTATTCAGCATAGACTGGATCCAATGTTAAAACGTGCTGTGGATAACAAAAAGGCAGATATTTATCTAGTAGAAAAATTTGAAAATTTATATCGAAAACTTCCTGAGATATTTCCAGTAGAATCTCCTAGTTTGTTGCACGGTGATTTATGGAGTGGAAATATAATGAGTAATGAGGATGGAGATCCTTTTGTTTATGATCCTGCAGTTTATTATGGGCATAGAGAAATGGACATTGCCATGTCTAAGTTATTTGGAGGATTTGAAGCAGAGTTTTATGATTCCTACAACGATGTGTATCCATTGGAGCAACATTGGGAGCAAAGAGTTCCAATTTGTAATTTGTATCCATTATTGATACATGTTAATTTGTTTATGGGTTCTTATGTACAATCCATTAAGAACATTGTTAGCAGATTTTAAATAATCCTTTGCCAAGATCATTGTTGAACTAAGTATGATAATACTTTTTTCGTTATATTTGAATTCACTCAAATAATCCAATTACTATGAAAAAATTATTAATCATTTTATCTTTCGTGATGGTGCCCCTGTCATTTTCGTCTTGCGAAATATTACAAGGTGGAGGTGCCCTTAGTAACGATGAAATTATATCTGGGTTAAAAGAAGCCTTAACAATAAGTACAGATACATCTGTAGTAAGTCTTAATAAGACTAACGGATATTTTTCGAATGCGGCCATTAAAATTCTTTTACCACCTGAGGCTCAAAAAGTGGAATCTACTTTACGTTCCATTCCCGGTGTTGGAAATCTTTTGGTGGATGAGCTAATTTTAAAAATGAATAAAGCGGCTGAGCAAGCGGCTATAAAAGCCGGGCCTATTTTTAAGGATGCCATTATGAAGATTACTTTTACAGATGTAATGAATATATTAAATGGTCCTGATGATGCAGCAACCCAGTATTTAAAGAATAGCACTTCAACTCAATTGCAGGCTGCATTCCAACCACCCATTGAAGATGCATTAAAAAGTGTTGGAGCACAACAAGCATGGAATACAGTGATGACCACTTATAATAATTATAATAATTTCATTCCGGGAACTACCGATATTCCTGATAATTTGGCATCACATTGTACTTCTAAAGCATTAGATGGATTATTTCATATTGTGGCGATTGAAGAAGGGAAAATCAGAAAAAATATTGGTCACCAGGTAACTGATTTATTAAAAAAAGTATTTGGCCCTAAGCAAAATGGAAATATTTTGCCGTTTTAATCAATGAAAGAACCATTTTTATATTCTACTAATAAAGCGGGAGATATTTCTTACCGCTTTTTTTATAAAATGATTTGTCTTTAGTTTTTATATTTAATTGGATGAAAAGAGTTCTAGTTACCGGTGCAAATGGATTATTGGGTCAAAAGTTAGTTTATAAACTTCGGAATATGCCTGATATTTATTGTGTTGCAACAGCCAAAGGATCAAACAGGCTCGCAGAACAAGAGGGTTATGATTACTTCGATGCGGACATAACCGATCACATGAGAATGAGAGAAGTTATTAAATTATCAAAGCCAGATTGCATTATTCATTGTGCTGCAATGACCAATGTAGATGCTTGTGAAACCGAACGAGAGGCCTGTAAAAGTATCAATGTAGATGCAGTTAGTAATTTAGCTGATATTTCAGATGAAATGAATATTCATCTCATTCATGTTAGTACAGATTTTATATTCGACGGAGTTGCGGGTCCCTACGATGAAAATGCTACCCCAAACCCTATAAGTTATTATGGTTGGAGTAAATTACAGGCCGAATTATTAGTACAAAAAATGACCGCACCGTGGACCATTTTACGCACTGTGTTGGTATATGGAATTGTAGATAATATGAGCAGAAGTAATATTGTTTTATGGGTTAAAAACTCTTTGGAACAGGGCAAGGAGATAAATGTGGTAAATGATCAATGGAGAACACCAACCCTCGCTGAAGACTTAGCAGAAGGATGCTTTTTAGCTGCTCAAAAGGAAGCAACAGGTATTTTTAATATATCGGGAGGTGATTTTATGAATATATACGAAATTGCCTGCATAGTTGCCGATCATTACGGGTTGGACAAAACATTAATTCATGCCACAGATAGTTCAACCCTTAATCAACCGGCAAAACGCCCTCCACGTACGGGATTTATTATAGAGAAGGCAAAGAAAGAGCTAGGGTATTGTCCAACGAGTTTTACCCATAGTTTATCGATTTTAGATCGTCAGATAGCAGGAAAATAGCGTTAATATTTTCTTTAATACAAATCCTTTTATACCCATAAAAAACGAATTGTTGTCTGATAAAATTTGATACTTTTATCCTATGAAATTTATTTGTATTGGACGAAACTATTCCGAACATGCTAAAGAATTGAAAAATGAGGTTCCAACGGAACCGGTTATATTCTTTAAACCAGAAACAGCCCTTTTGGTAGGTCGTCAACCGTTTTTTTATCCTGAGTTTAGCAAGGATATTCATTATGAATGCGAAATTATCGTTCGAATTAATCGATTAGGAAAAAACATTCAAAAGAAATTTGCCAATAGATATTATGATGAAATTGGATTGGGAATTGACTTTACGGCACGAGATCTTCAAAATGAATTAAAGGCAAAGGGTTTACCCTGGGAAAAGGCAAAAGGTTTTGATGGTAGCGCTATTGTTGGGAAATTTGTTCCTGTTGATTCATTAAAAAATAGGGATAACATAGAGTTTCAATTGTTGAAAAATGGAGCCATTGTACAATGTGGATTTTCCAAAGACATGATATTTGATATTGATACTATCATTGAATATGTATCTCAATTTGTAACACTTAAAATAGGGGATATCATATTTACTGGCACTCCTTCCGGTGTTGGACCAATAGCAGTTGGCGATAAGCTGGAGGGTCTTTTAGAGGGTGAGGAGAACTTCTCGATACTCATTAAATAATTAATGTATCTTTTTCGGAGTTTTTGTATTCTCTTAGAATATCCTAAAAGAAATGAAATCTAACTTCACCTTTTTAAAAAGCGCTATATTTGTTCCTAATATGAAGTTTTTAGAAAAAAATTATTACTATTTCCAAACGATTTTTTTTGTAATGGGGATTATTGGTTGGGTCTTAAATTTTGATAAGGTTATACCTATTACCTATGCTATTCTGTGCTATATTGCCAGTATTGGAATGATGGGAATTAATATTTTCAAGTTAAAATGGATTCGTGAGAAGAAAATGAAATGGGGATTAAACGTGGGTATTCCTCAACTTACATTTTATGGATTATTGGTTTTTCTTATTTACTTCAGATTTTTCGGTACTGTCCATTCGGGAATTCCAGTTCGTCTTTTCGCTATTGTTCTAACGATGAGCCTCTTGCTGGATACATTCACCAAAGAGGTTAAATATCAGGATTACGAAAATTAATATATTTCAATTTTTGTATATTTAGTTCCAGTATGACAAGATTCTGGAGACAACTTATAGTTCAAACCGTACTTAAGGGAAATAAGAATCAATCGGCTGAAAGTAAAGAATATTCTAAAGTTCAGTTAGCTAAAGGCTTTAGGTTACTCAAAATTGAGGCTTGGAGATTGCTCAAAGATATCTTTCTTATTTCGATCGGTATTGCCTCTGCGGCCTTTGGTTTAGAAAGTTTTTTATTACCTAACAGCTTTATTGATGGAGGAGCTACAGGTATTGCCTTATTAATAAGTGAAACCTCTTCCTTTTCACTTTCACTTTTGTTGTTACTCATCAATATTCCATTTATCATCATGGGTTATAAGATTGTGGGAAAAAGATTTGCTGTAAAAACGGCCATCGCAATTTCCGGTTTAGCCATTGTGATTGCTACTATTCACTTTCCTATTATTACCAATGATAAACTTTTGGTGGCTGTTTTCGGTGGATTCTTTTTAGGTGGAGGTATTGGCATGGCTGTAAGAGGTGGATCGGTAATTGACGGCACAGAGGTTCTGGCAATAGCTTTGAGTCGCAGATTTGGAATGTCGATGGGAGACGTAATTCTGGTATTTAATATTCTCATCTTTTCAGTTGCCGCCTATTTGCTTTCCATTGAAGCAGCTTTGTATTCCATCATAACCTATCTGGCAGCATCTAAAACCGTCGATTTTATCATTGAAGGAATTGAAGAATACATTGGAGTTACCATTATCTCTACAAAATCAGAGGAAGTTCGCCTCATGATTATTCAGGAAATGGGAAGAGGAGTAACGATTTACGATGGAAAACGGGGATATGGTAGTCACGGTGAAACTAAACGGACAGATATTATTTACACCGTTATCACCAGATTGGAATTGAACAAATTAAATACTGAACTAAAAAAGATTGATGATGCGGCATTTGTAGTGATGAATTCTGTGAAGGATACTAAGGGGGGCATGATAAAAAAGCGACCGTTAGATCATTAATTTTTTTGTTGAACTCAATCTAACCAGGGTGTTTTAAGGCGAACTTAGTCTTTTAAAATCCATTTATTCGTTATGAAGAAAATAGAATATCCTACGATGCCTCCAAATGCTGCTCCGCATATAACATCAGTAGGGTAGTGAACCCCAAGATAAACCCTAGATAAACTATTTAATAGGGCGTATAACATCAAAATAATACTAATTGGTCCAGCTAATTTACCTTTCATTTTTCTGGTAAAAATTAAAATACAAAATACAGCTAACCCCATAGTATTTGCAGCATGTGAAGAAATAAATCCATATAAGCCGCCGCATTTTCCATTGGGTAACCAAAGGCTTAATTCACCGGTAACGGTATGGCAGGGCCTGGGTCGTTCGAAATAGACTTTAAATATTTTTGAACTAATTAAATCGGTAAGTGCAAAACATAATAAGCCACCTAAAATAATAATCGTTCCATTTTTAAACCCAAATTTTTTGATGAATATAAATGCCAGAAAAACATAAAGTGGAATCCAAGTAAACTTATTGGAGATTATTAGAAAAAAACTATCCCAGAATGTGGTATGGCCACCATTAACAAAAAGGAGAATAATCCAATCTATGTTATCAATACTATTCAATTAGGAAGCATTATGTTTATTAATAGTTTTCCATAATTCATCTTTTAATAATTGAATATTATAGCCCGTTTGTGAGGATATAAATAGAAAATCCATATCCGAATATTCTTTTCTAATGGCATCCATTAATTCGTCATCCAGCATATCCGCCTTTGTAATGGCAATCACTCTATCCTTATGCATAAGTTCCGGATTAAATTGTTCCAGTTCATTGCAAAGAATTCGATATTCATCTCTATAATCTTTGGCGTCTGCAGGAATCATGAATAATAAAACTGAATTTCGTTCAATATGACGTAGAAATCTCAAGCCAATACCTTTACCCAAATGTGCACCTTCTATAATTCCCGGAATATCTGCAACGATAAATGATTTATAATCATAATACTGAACAATACCCAAATTGGGAACAATGGTAGTAAAAGGATAATCGGCTATTTCTGGTTTTGCTGCGCTGATAACCGAAAGTAAAGTAGATTTTCCTGCATTTGGGAATCCTACTAAACCCACATCCGCCAATACTTTAAGCTCGAGAATTTTCCAATCCTCTCTGCCTGGCTCGCCTGGTTGGGAGTACCTAGGAGATTGGTTAGTTGAATTTTTAAAATGTTCGTTGCCTAAACCTCCTCTACCTCCTGGTGCCAATATTTTCTCTTCCCCATCTTCCGTTATTTCGAAGTGAATTTCCCCGGTTTCCGCATCTTTTGCAACTGTGCCCAAGGGAACTTCTAATATAATATCCTTGCCATTTTTTCCATGTTGAGAGGCACCTCTTCCGCCTTCGCCTGGTTCAGCAATGACATGCTTTCTATATTTCAAATGAAGCAATGTCCATAATTGTTTGTTACCTCTTAGGATAATATGACCACCGCGACCACCATCACCACCATCAGGACCGCCCATGGAGGTTAACTTATCACGATGAAAATGCATACAACCAGCTCCCCCTGCACCAGAACGGCAGCAAATTTTCACATAATCTACAAAACTAGAATCAGCCATTGTTGCAAAAGTAGTGAAAATAGCCGACTATTAATGACTGAAGACTTATCTTGGTGTGGTTTGAAGGCTATCAGCAGGGCTTGAATGGGTATCGTTTACCTTGTCACTTATACCATATTTTTGTTTGAATCCAGGTAAACAATTAAGGAATTTGGCCTTAATATCGTAATCTGTAGCATATGCATAGAAATCGTTGTCCGAATAGCAGTATTCTAAAAAATTATTTACTTGCTCTTTAGGTAAGTTGGTCGCTAACATGACAAACTCATCCGTAATTCGCCTGGTATATTCGTAATTGGCATTGCTGCCATCTCTTAATTCATCTAGTTTATTTTGCTCTTTTGCTTTTTTGCCGAGCTTATTGTATAGCCATGAAATAGGCCCATTCAAAGCAATATGAGGATCTGCATTCACAGGAGACCGATCCATTTCTCTTTTATCTAAAGTAATATAGACTTTTTCTTCTTCAACCGCCACCGAAGCAAATGCTTCTTTAAATTTTTGCCAGGTTATTGAATATTTGGTATAATCCCCAAGGGTAACCACATCGTCCTTTAAATAAATATTTTTATGGTAATTAGAGCCTACAAAGTTACTTGGTAGGGTAAATCGAACGCTTTTATACCCAACCATTGAAACTTCTGTTGTATCGCCAGGGGCCATTAAAATGGTATAAAAACCATCAACCGAACTCTGGTATCCATTGCGAGTTCTTTTATTTATAATGCCTACGTGGGGTAAGGTAATCGATGAGTCTCCGCGTTGGTATATAAACCCCGACACCTGAACGAGTTGTGCATCAATCACTAAGGTGTTAACCAAAATAAATAGAATTAAAAGAAATTTCTTCATTATTTATTTTGCGTATCAGTGTTAGTTTTTAAAGAATCATTGCCTACTGCCGCTGATTTTATTCCTAAGTCTTCGTCTGTTAGGTTTTTATCCTTTTTATATACGTCCAAACATTTTTGCAAAGCAAGTATTAAATCATAATTGGAATAATAGGCTAATGCAGAGGCAGAAATATCACAATACGCAGCCAAGTCCATTGTTTTATCTTCCGGCAATCCGGTCGCTAATGAGATAAAAGTAGGGGTAAGCCGCTGGTTGGCAGTATAATTTTCTAATTCACTGGATCGTAAATCTGCTAGTTTCTGCATCTCCTTTGCTTTACGACTAAACTTATTATACAACCAGCTAAATGGACCATTTAGGGTAACTCCAAAATTGGTTGGAACGGGAGTTTTGCTTGTAATCTGACCTTTATCTACTGTAATATACCTTTTCTCTTCCGGTACTTCCATAGCAGTAAATTCCCTGGTAAAGATTTCCATATCAATATAATACTTGGTAAATGTTGGAAGGCTATAGGTTAGATGTTTTAATGGAACATCATAATGAAATGTGCTCCCAACAAATCCTTTTGGTAAGCTTAAAATTGACTTTTGGTACCCAATGGCTGTAATTTCAACGGAGTCCCCTGGAGCCACCAAAACAGTATAAAATCCTTCAATTGTAGCTTGAGTACCTGTTTTAGTTTTTTTATTATAAATATTGGCGAATGGAACTACCCCTGATGAATCATGAGTAAATACATAACCCGAAACCTGAACTAACTGAGCCTGAGCGGCTAATATGGAAAAATATAAACTAAATGCAATTAAGAGTTTCTTCAACATGTTGTACAAAAGTCGGAATTATAACTGAAAATTAATAGATACAGTATGCAAATTAATACGTTTTAATGAATAAATAGTTCAGATGTTATTAGATTTCTTTCAAACTTATGGGCTAGGAAGGGATATTACGATAAATATTCATCCCCAAATACATTGAACTTTTTTACCTATAAACTTGACTAAGTTACCATTATAAGTTTAGGCTGATTTATTTGACTGAGATCAACTTTATCGCTAAACAGATGTATAGAGTATCAGTCCTTTTGAGAATAGTAATTATAATCCCCAACCACTACCTGAAGAAAATCTAACTGCGATAGGTTGGTGGTAACTTTTAAGTTGTTGGCCACTTTGTGCGCAAGACTATTGAGCACTTTATAGTTTTGATATTTACGATAGAAAACAATGCCCTCCTTAATTACCTCAACATCTCTTTGAGATAAATTGGTTACTTGAGGAAAGGTAGGTTGATAATTGTCGGGTAAATCTAAGGCTGTAGTTTCTTCAAAAGTGATTTCTTTATTGATTTTAACTACGGTAGTTCCAGCAAAAATGTCCCCAAGTCGCTGGCCCTTATTGTTCCAGAAATACACAATAAGACCAAGTCCAGCAAATAAATTGAACTCAAAAAGTCCAAAGATCCATCGGAGCAAATAATTACTTAAAGCTGGCTGTGTTCCGTCGATTTTCATTACCCTGGTTTTGCAAATGGCTTTCCCCACTGATTGGCCGTTTAGAAAAAGTTCGCATAACAGGTTGTAAAATGCTATAGGCACTAAGATGATTACTAAAAGAATGCCTATGGTATCACCTTTAAAACTAGATTTAAATATTTCGGCAATTAACAGGACCCATGCAATTTTTACTAAAAAATCGATAAACCATGAAAGGGCTCTTTCACCAGGAGATGCCAACTGATAAGTTATCCCTACATTTTGGGTAGTGTCGATTTTAAAACTATGCTCCATTAAATGGATTCCTGAGGTTGAAGTTATTTTAACGTGATAAAATTAGGAATTGAAATGGATTGAACAATAATTTTCTTAAACTTGTTGTGGCTACCATATGAAGGAAAGTATATTTATAAAAAAGTATAAGGAAAAATGGAAGGACCTGGAAGGTTACCTTCAAAAAAGTGGTAGCACCGATCCTGATTATCTATCAACATTATATGTTCAGTTAACGGATGATCTTTCTTATGCGAAAACCCACTATCCTGATAGTAAAGTAACCATTTATCTTAATCAACTTTCATCGAAATTACATTCGGAAATATATAAGAATAAAAAGGAAAGGAGTAATCGATTTATTCTTTTTTGGGTTGAGGAACTTCCCATGACCTTGTATAGGCAGCGGTTGGCTATTTTGGTAAGTTTTGTGGCCTTCTTTTTGGCTTTTGGCATCGGCTGGATTTCGGGTGCTAATGATGAGGGTTTTGTAAGGTTGATCCTAGGAGATGGTTATGTGGATAAAACCGAACAACTGATTGATGAAGGAAATCCCTTGGGGATTTATGGTCAGGATAATGAAATCAATATGTTTTTTATGATTACAGGCAACAATATTTTTGTTTGTATTATTTTCTTTTTATTAGGCATTTTCATGGGTATTGGTTCGTTGTATAAGGTCCTTCAAACGGGCATTATGCTTGGATCATTTTTATTTATGTTTTATAGTCGGAATCTTACTACTGAGGCGATGATGACGGTTTGGATGCATGGGGTAATTGAAATTACCATATGCATATACAGTGGTGCGGCAGGTATGGTTTTAGGGTCAAGTTTTTTGTTTACCGGAACCTATACTCGTGGCGAAAGTATAATAAGGGGGGCAAAGGAAGGGCTTAAAATATTATTTGGTGTAATTCCATTTTTAGTGATTGCCGGCTTTATTGAAAGTTTTGTTACGCGTCATTCAACCAATGCGCTCCTCAGCTTATCAACTATTATTTTATCCTTAGGATTTGTGATTTCTTATTTTGGTATTTATCCATTTTTGGTAAGTAGAAAGTTAAAAACCTATCATAACGAAGGTTTTCAATATGGGTATCAATTTCCTGAGTATAGAGTTAAATTGGTAATTGGAGGGTTGTGGCTTGCAGGTGGACTTGTGGCCACCGTTCTAACTTTATCTGGAGGGTCTGGTGTAGGTATTTTGTTTACGGGGGCAATTGCTACGGGTATTGCAAAAATTATTCAAGGATTGTTAGAAATGGGTAAAATGCAAAAAAGCAAATCATTAGCAACTGATAAAGTGCAATAAGCAAGTATGAATCAGCTTTTGGTATTTAGTAAAGAGAGATCCATAGGCCAAACCATAAGTTTTGCTTTTATGATCTTTAGAAAAAATGCTAAGAATTTCTGGAAAGGAATGGCATTAGCTGTATTACCGTGGCTAGCTGCTGCTGCTATTTTTATTACACCGTTTATTGTTAGTTCTGCAAATGGAAATAATGTTAATTGGGATTCTTTTTTCTTCCTGCTCATGTTCGCAATTATTTTTTACATGTTCGGCTTTCTAGTGCTTCATACCTATGTTAATGAATACATTATAGCTGTTAAGAATGATACTGTTGATCAGAAGCCACATTATAAAAAAATTGTAAAGGCGACCTATAAGGCAGTTCCTATGAATATTCTCAACTTTTTTTTATTAACCATTTTATGGGTGGTAATGTATTTTGTTTTAATGGGTATTATTTATGTGTTTTCCCTTGTTATGATTGCTGGGATTGCTACCGGATCCGTTATCCTTATGGGCATAGGTTATATCATGTATATGCTGGCCTTTTTTGCATCCTTCGCTTATTTAAGTATATGCACAGGTCCAATCATTTTTATCGGTCAATATGAAAAAGTTCATTTTTTCAAAGCCTTGGAAATAAATTTTAGTTATGTACATGCACGAAAGGGATTTTGGGCGGGAATTCTTATTTCGTTTTTTGGATTTCTACTTATGTATATCATTTCCATAAATATTTCAGAACCAATCTGGATTGCATATGGTGTTATTGAATATAATTCCGGGACATTTTCAGGTGGTAATCCCAACAAAATATTTATGATTGTAGCACTCGTTTATTTAACGGTTGCGCTTACCTGGCCATTATCTTCATTTATCATGATGATGATATTTGGAGCTAACTATTTTAATCAAAAGGAACGTGCCATTGGAGTCGGTTTAATGGAAAGAATAGAAAAGATAGGAGATCAGAAGGATTATGATTCATCTAAACTTGAAGCTGATTTTTAATGAAAAATCTTATTCTATATATATGTTTTTCGATTCTGAGTATAGGAATGGTTCGTGCTGATCTTGTCAAGGACGATAGTTCTAAGGTTGAAATAAGAACTTTTGATGAAACAAAGATTCATGAATTTCAAAAAAATCCTCGTTACGATTACGAAACCAAGGAAAGTTGGCTCAAAAAATTGTGGAATAAATTTTGGGAATTCATTGGAAAAATCTTAGGGAAAAATGTTGAAAAAGCAGCAAAATCATCTGGTGGGAGTGATATCTTAAATGCCATCATAGCTGTAGCGGCTGTAATTTTATTGATTTTTGGATTG
>JBEIQI010000136.1:0-7914 GCA_040376605.1 Flavobacteriales bacterium
TAACCAAAACATTTATTATTAAATAACCTGATAAAACGATAGATATGAAAAGAATTATAAAATATATGATTTCATGTGCTCTACCGGTATTATTTTCAGGTATAGCTCAAGCTCAAATGACTGCGGTGGATACCGTATGTAGAGGCGAAAATATTTGTTTAACCACGCCTGCTTTCAGAGGTAATATCCAATGGCAAAGCTCTGTAGATGCTATTACATGGGCCAATATTGTTGGGGCTACCAACGATACTGCTTGTGTTACCGTTAATGCTAATACTTATTACAGAGGTGTGATTCTTGAAAATACCTGTGATACGTTTTTAACGGATACCAGCTATTTTATGGTACACAATTTTGATCGTACTGCCTCTTTTAATTTTACAGGAGCCATGCAAACCTTTACAGTACCTGCGGATGTTTGTGATACTCTTTTTATCCAATGTTGGGGTGCTCAAGGGGGGGCAGGCGCTACCGGAGGAAACGGAGTGTCTGGCGGAGCCGGCGGATTAGGTGCTTATGCCGAAGGTTTTTTGATAGTGAATCCTGGTGATGTTCTCAATATTTTTGTTGGAGGCCAAGGAGGCGCTCCAACCGGTGGATTTAATGGTGGAGCCAATGGTGGAACACAAAATGCCGGTGGTGGCGGAGGAGCTTCCGATGTAAGAATTGGAGGAACTGCTGAAGTGGATAGAATTATCACTGCCGGTGGTGGTGGTGGTGGTGGCCGTGGAGGTTGCGACGAAGGTGCTGCTTCTACAGGTGGTATAGGTGGTAATGGCGGTGCTGGCGGCGGCGGCGTTGGTGGTAATGGGAATGATTCTCCAACTTCCGGTGGAGTTGCCGGTGGTGGTTTTGGAGGTAACTTTGCTGCAGTTCAAGGTGCTCCAGGAGCTGCTGGTATTGGTTGTGGTGGATTTTTAGGCACCCCTGGTAATACAGCGACAACAGGATCCGGTGCTACCGGTGGCGGTGGTCAATCTTGTTGTTGTGGAAGCCAACCAACAGTGGTAGGCGGCGGCGGCGGCGGCGGTGGCCAACTTGGCGGCGGCGGCGGCGGCGGTGGTTCTGCTGGAACTACTGGTTGCTCAGGAAACTCTAAAGGTGCTGGCGGCGGCGGCGGCGGCGGTTCAAGTTATACTGGCGGCGTTATCAGTGGAACTGCTGTTTCTGGTATTTGGTTAGGAAATGGTTTAGTAATCATTTCTTACTAATCTGATCTCAATATAATTTCAAAAAAGGGGAAGTTATCTTCCCCTTTTTTATTTGCCGAAACCTATTAATAAATACTTTTGCCATTCATATGGATCAACACGCAAATACGTTTGATATTATCATCATCGGTGGAGGTATCGTAGGAGCCGCTACTGCCTATAAATTACAAAGTCGATTCCCTCATATCCGAATCGCCCTGTTGGAAAAGGAATCCAAACTAGCCGATCATCAAACCGGAAATAATAGCGGCGTAATCCATTCCGGAATCTATTATAAACCCGGTTCATATAAAGCTAAAAACTGCGTTGAAGGTCGGAGGGAACTTGTAAAATTTGCTCAACAACATCAAATAAAACACGATGTATGTGGCAAAATAATTGTGGCTGTAGAAGAATGGGAACTCCCCCTCCTCGATAAAATTTACGAACGAGGAATCGCCAACGGAATTGAAGATATGGAGATCCTGGATGCAGAGGGAATTCGTAAAATTGAACCCTACTGTGCCGGTATTAAAGCCATCAGGGTGGGCTGTACAGGTATCATCGACTTTAGAGGTGCTACCGAAAAAATGGCCGAACTTATGACCCAAATAAATCCACAATCGAAAGTATATACTAATACCGAAGTGCAACGTATCCAACGATACGGAGAACTCAGTAAAGTAATTGCAGGAGACCAAACGTTTACCGCCCGAAAAATCGTTTTTTGTTGTGGATTACAAAGCGATCGCATGGCCAAAAAAGACGGAGTAGAAAAACTAGGAATGCAAATTGTTGGATTCAGAGGTGATTATTATAACCTTACCCCCGAAGGCGAAAAGAAAATTAAACACCTGATATACCCAGTTCCTAATCCCGAATTCCCCTTTCTGGGCGTGCATTTTACCCGCATGGCACTAGGCGGTATAGAATGCGGACCCAACGCGGTTTTCACCTTTAAACGCGAAGGATATCATAAAACCTCCTTTAGTTTAAAAGATACCCTGGATGCCCTTACCTATAAAGGTACCTGGAAATTATTTTTTAAACATTGGAAATTCGGTCTTAACGAATACAGAAGAGCCTTCTCCCAAAAATTATTTTTAAAAACCTTACAAAGATTAATTCCGGATTTAACTATGTCGGATATTACTCCCGGACATGCAGGTGTTAGAGCCATGGCCTTAGATCCATCGGGCGATATGATTGAAGATTTTAAAATTGAATACAAGGATCATTCTATCCATGTACTTAATGCCCCCTCACCCGCAGCTTCTGCCTGTTTAGCCATTGGCGAGGAAATTACCAACATGGCCGAGAAACATTTCTCTATTGCGCAAAATAATTAGTCTATAAGCCCATTTCAAAACGAAGTAAAGGCCGCTTTTCGATCTGATGCGATGATGAGCAGCACTTGATTCCCGTGCAAATGTCAAAAAAATCCATCCATAAATGTTGGGGATTCTTTTCTTATATTTAAAATTGTTGAAAACCGTTCATATCTTGCACCTTAGCCCCCGCATCCTATTTGCATTTTAACAAAATAACCTCTTAATTTGAGGTCAAACCTTACAGCAAATAAAATGGGCCTTTTTGGAAAAAAGAAAGTAAAGATTCAGGATTTAGCACCACAATATGTAAATGCTATTTACGAAGTAGTGGATGCAGGATTTTCGGAAATTGCCGGTTATATTAACGAAGAAAAAGAATTCGAAAAATCTCCTAAACTTTCGGATAAAGAAAACGAATGGTTTTTATATATCGTTTATGCAGGCAACCTGGTGAATCTCGATAACCATTTCGATAAAAAACAAGCCGATGAAATCAGTGCTGTTTTTTCAAGAGAAATTATAAAAGCCATGGGCAAAGATGAAGATATCGCTATCGAAATTCTGATCGATTACGAAACCTTCTTACGTAGCTTATTAGGTGAGCCCAAAAATATCGTAAAAGCCATGTCATTGGCTATTTTCCATAAATACGATTTGAACAAATACCAAAAAGAACATTTTCAAAAACTCAATTCTCCAAGTCCTATTGTAATGAAAGAGTTAACTGAAATGGTAGAATTCTTTTTATGGAACTGGACCGATTATTTGAATAAGTATAAAGTCGTTGCTTAATACCGCGAACTTTTTTATTATACTATTTATCTTTATCTGGCTGCGGGATCATTGCTAGCGTTTGGCACATAACTTTTTTCCTATCACTCCGTGACCTCACCTTTTCCCTTCACTCCGTGATCTCTTTTTTTTAAAAAAAGGAGTAAATAACACAAACTGTTCTCAATTAAGCTAACCTATATACTTAACCATAGTAGTTACACCGCTTACACCCATCAGCTTGTAAATAAACCGAGGTGTTTTGCGATATTTAATGGAAATAAAACCCATATTTTCATATAACCTTTTTGCATGGGGATTTTCATCTATTACATCCAATTTAATTGACGACATGCTTTTATCCTTAGCAAACTGTTCCAGTTCAGTTAAAAGATTTTTCCCTATACCTCTTCCTCTAAATCCTTCTTTTACCGCAATTCCATCCATTAATAACTGACCTTTATTATCCGGCTTTCTATAAAATAAGATGGCCATAACCATAGATTTAAACAAACCCTTAACCCCTCCATACTTTTTTACGAAATCCTTCAATTGTAAATCGATAAAAGAAGTTTTGTCCAGATGAAAACCAGCAATTCCCAATAATTCATTTTCATCCGAAATCACCGAAATAGCCATTTGATGGTTTATTCCTTCTTTTAATAATTGCGTAACCTCCTCCGGCTTACCTAGAATATTTTTAAACTTGGTTTCAAATGCGATGGCATACAACCTGGCGGCCTCTTCTTTATGTTCTGGGTTAATTCCCAATTGGGTTCGCAGCTGCATTTCTATCATTCAATTTTCGGAGGCTAAAAACGACTTCCTCCATTTAAAACAATTCTGTTTGAATATTTAATTCAGGATAATGATAAGGCCGTTGTACTTCTGCCACATTTCTATTCTCGGTTCGGGAGCTAACGAGTTTAGAAATCGTATAGGCCTCCATCTCCTCCGTTGCATAAGGTTTAAAAAAAGATTGAATGTCCGTTTTGGATAAATCAGGTTGGAGCCAATCTTTTTCTAACTCCATCGGTAAAATTACCGGCATCCTTTTTTTAAGGTTGTGAATTTTTGCAATCAATGGGTTCGCCTCACAAGTAAGAATCGAATAGGTTTTCCAAATCTCCTGTGTTAGAGGATCAGTCCAACGTTCGTAGATCCCCGCCAACGAAAAATATTCCTGATTTTTTAAATGAATATAGTGGGGATATTTTTTCCCTCGGTAATCCATATGCTCATAAAAACCCGTAACAGGAACAATACATCGCTGCCGGAGAATGCAGTCTCGGTAACTGGGTTTTTCAAAAACTTCTTCGCTTACAGCATTTAAAGTATGGTTCCAAAATTGAGTTGCCTCCGTTCGGTTTTTTTGCCAGCGAGGAATAATTCCCCAACGATAAAAAGAAAACATACCCGGATTCTCCGCAGTAATAACCGGTGCTTCTAAATGCTCAAATCCCGATTCATGATAATAAGTAACGAGTTTGTCTGGAGGTCGGTTGTTGACCCCATATCGTTTTTCTAGTTGACCTTGTTTCCTTTCGTGATTCGCTTTATTAAAACACATGGGTTAAAGATAAAAAATTGAGAGGGCCTATAAAAAATTTCTGTAGAACTTTTAATGGAGGAGCCAGCATGCGTGATGGCGATCCCGAGCTGCGTCGGGATCTGTTTAATCAAACCCAAATCACCTACCCGTCCGCTCGATAAACCCTACCGCACCTCCCACCATTTCGTTGTTGGCTGTCGCGTGAATAAATTGAATGTTATTTGTTTTGTAATAAACATTGAGATCTCTCCCCGCCTCCGGCTGGGTGTCTTGCATCTCTCTTTTATAATGATTCCGTAAATAGAAATGCCCTTTCAAACCTAGGGCTCGAAAAGGCATTCCGGCAAACCACCTGAAAAAAAGAAGGCTTAGTTTCATATTGATTTGGGTTATATTGTATTGGTTGTTCTTTTTATGTAAACACAATAGGGAAATGACTCCCCGGATACGTAGTTTTCATTAAAATTAGGGTTGGTTTAATTTAAAAAATCTCCACAAAATGCCTGCAAGGCCTTCACGACCCTGCAAGCATTTGTTTTGATGGTACGGTTGGTTATGGCAAATATGAAAACCTGGCAGGCAAAAAACAACTGTGGTTTTTACGAGGGGTAAAAAATAGCCAAGACACTATCCATAAAAGGATTCAGTATTTTAGACTTGAAATGGAAGGGTAGAAAAAATCCGATTTTTGTCGGCGATGGACCAGCATTTTCCTTTTACCATTGCACCAGGTTAAACTTATAAGCAATGGCAATAATTTCGGCCGTGGTTTTTGCATTAAGCTTTAACATTAAATTCCCCTTGTGAAACTCTACCGTGCGGACACTTATTTTTAAGGCCTTCGCCACCTCCTTCATGGTAAAACCCCGAATGGTAAATACCATGATTTCTTTTTCCCGATCGCTTAACTCCGCAGCCAACCATTGTTGTGTTTTAATACCCGCCGAAGTTAACTCCGGCCTTTTTACCTGGTTGCTTTTTTCGGCATCGTCACTCAAATAAATTTCGTTGTTTAATACCTTATCGAACATGGTTTGCAAAACCTGCTTGTTAATATTTTTGGTTAAATAGGCCGCGGCCCCCATCTTCATCATCCGCTCTACCGTTAAGGCATCGTTATAGGTACTTAACACAATTACCTTTACCTGCGGAAATTCTGCCAGCACTTTAGCTGTCGCTTCTCCCCCATGTCCACCCGGCATATGCAGATCCATAAAAATCATATCAACCCCCAACTGCTCTACCAACTTTATTAATTTACGACCATTAGCTACTTCATCTACCACCTTTATAAACGGAAATGCCTGCAATAAATCCTTGAGTCCATGCCTAAAAATTTCATGGTCGTCGGCCAAAATTACCCTAAAAGGTCCCTCTTTTAAAGGCTTACAAATAAAATGAGGCGGTTGGGACATGATGTATTTTTAGGAATGGTGTGGTGAATCAAATGTATAAAAAATGAACCGAGTTCCATTTATTTTACCCAATATCCTATTTTTTAAAAAATGAAAATCTTATATTTGAATATACTAACTAACATCCTTTAACCTGCTCAATATGTTATTAAACATACAAATGGAAACGGAAATGATCAGCCAAACGGCCGAAGTAGTGAAGTTGGAAAGTCATATTGTTGTGCCGGCCATTATTGTTATTATGCTGGTGGTAATGATTTTAGCTGTGGTTTTTGCATCGCAAAAACATAAACATTAAAATTTTCATTTTCCTTAATAATTCCTTTAAATCTGCATTCATTTTTTTGAAGGGATCCCTATGTCCTAAAAATTATATTTACTTCAAATAGGATTTTTTTCATTTGGAGGCTATTTTTAATTCGATAGATTTGTAAAAAACTAAACTAACATACTATGGCTTTTACCGGAAACGAAGATTGCACCATCGACATTAATGATGCAGCTGCATTAAACAAAAATTTTAGAGAGAATTTTAAAGGTCAACCATTGGGAATTTATTTTAGCCAGGCCACCTTACACGATGTGTTGAACCAAGAGGATTGTGTTGGCATCCGCTTTTATTTTGCTGCCGATACGGATGGACAGCTTACTTTAACATTTACAGGTGTTACCGAAGATGAAAATGATATCTTAGGAATTATTGGGGATAATGGCATTAAATGTCCTGCATCCTGCAGCAGTGCTAATGTTTTAAATTCATGATTTTACTTTATACAATTGCTTCCATTACCATTTTGCTAATGGGGGCCATTGTTATTGGATTGTTGATGATAAAACCGAAACCAACTTGGATTCGGTTTTTTATTCTTTTATATATCTACAATTTTTTTTCGGATTTATCGATGCTATTAACGGCAGTTTTTAAAATGAGAAATCATGCCATTGCCAATATTCACGTCCTGCTATTTGGCATCGGGATGCTTATGATGCTCAGCTTTATTTGGGAACGGTTATTACAAAAAAAATTACCCAATCCCGTTATCATCATATTAAGTCTTGTTTACACAGCGGTTTGGGTGGTGGATGGTTTTTTATTACATGAGTTTACCACCTTTAACCCTTTTGGACAAATGTTTATTTTCATCATTAACCTTTGTATCGTGGTGTACCTATTAAACGTATCCTTGTTTACCAAAAAGAAAGGCTATTTAATGACAACCGATCGATACATTATTTTTGCTTTTTTGATCCATTGCTTCGGCGCCATCCTTATCGACTCCTTTTTTAATTTTTATATTACCCTACCTATAGAGGTGTATCATGTTACTAGTTTTATTGGTTTGGTTTTGGGGTTATTCACCAATTTATTAGTATTTTTAGCTGTAAGATGTTTAGTAGTCAACAGGAAATCCTCTTTACAATAGTTACCATTATAGGGTCATTATTTATTGTATTTATTCTCTTTCTCATTTTCACCCTGGTAACCCAACGTAAGGTTGTTGCCTTGCAGAAAAAATTATTGCGGGCCGAAATTCTCTCCATTGAAAAAGAACGTGAACGGGTGGCTTCGGATCTGCACGATTCCCTCGGCTCCGCACTGGCCTCTTTGGCTTTAGCAACTAACAAGGTAAATACTGCTGATGCGGAATCGGAAA
>JBEIQI010000357.1:0-2195 GCA_040376605.1 Flavobacteriales bacterium
CATCATACGACAGTGCAACCGGATTATGTTGTTTATCAGCTATAAACCCATGTTGGTTAGTAATTGGGTGAAGATCTATTGGCATCCAAGTGCCTTGGCCATTTTTATAATTTAAGGGAGCTTTACTAAATTGGTAAATGATTCGGCCATCATTGGTTTTATAGGCCCGTTGATACAAATCTCTTTTTTGAGGAAGTTCCGTTTGGGTGCCGGGAATGGATAATTGTGCTTCGGACTTGGTGGTTTGTAAAGGAGCCATTGGCATCTGCGCAACAACTGACTGACCAAATAGACACAATATTCCACAGAAGATAACACTTGAGTTTCTCATGGTTTCTGAATATGATATTCAAGGTAAGAAATTGATGAGAAATAACAAAATATAATTGAAGCCTGGATCTTGATATTTGGGGCCGTGCAGAAGTGATAGCTCCATCGCTTGCAGCCTGCCGGCATTGGCTTGCATGCCGAGTAAACAGCGGAATACCAGGCAAGCCTTGCCTTGCCCAGGCTGCAGGCGGTGGACTTAAACGGATGAACGGTGGATTACTCTTAGAAAAATGGAGACCCCCCCCCTACTTTAAATAACCTGTTTAAGTTTTTCTACCACATTAAATACAATGGGACAGATGTTATAATTTTCTTCCATTTGTTTGAATCGCCATTTTAAACGAGTACGGTGAAGTCCGGGATAATCGGCACATGAATGGGGGCGGCTGGAATAAATGGAACAAGTATTCCCATTTAAAAAATCGCAAGGTTTTTGGCATAGAAATGAAATCCCTTGGGTATCCCAGGCAACAAATTTATTTTTAAAATCCTCAATAGTTATTTGTTTTAAATGTGCAAGGGTTTCCATTTCCTCTTCAGTAACACCGGGCTCCTGAACACGGCAGCAATTGCCACATTGGGTGCAATCAATGGCATTAGTAACCGAATCTACAATAGGATGGGCAAGGGAATCGAAATGAGATAATGGGATGTTTTTTACTTTTTGTTTTAAAGAAGCCAGTTCCGATTTTTTTTCTTTAGCAAGTTCGGATATTCTTTGAAGGTTGGTTTCAAGCTTATCCATTTTTCTTTTTTCTAAACCTTAACAAGCCTTCGTAAACAGATAGATTTATTAATAGGAGAAACATAGAATAAAACGAATCTTCTAATGGAACGGTACCTATACGTATCCCTAAATTTTCGTTATCATCATAATTAACCACGGGAATTCCGGTTAAGAATCCATTAATAATAAATAGTGGAATTAAATGTATGATCCACATAATAAAGAAAAAGGTTAGATGTTTTTTATTAAAAATCATATAATGCACAAGTAGCATAAGTGCTGCCCCAACAAAGGTGATGATGGTATAAATACGATGATAATTGGGAATCCCAATAGCTAAAAATAATGGGATTAACATGAAAGTAATGATGAGCGAATTTAGCTCCACGTCAGGGAAATAAGCCTTGATACATTCGTATATAAAAAAACAACTAAAAGGAATACAAAGAAAAAACAACCATTCTTCCAAAGGCAAATGACCAATAAAAATACCGGTAATATAATCGGGATTAAAGCTCCAAACATTAGCTCTGGTGAACCATTCATCCCAAATTAAAAATGATGCTGCACCTACCGCAATTGCAGGAAAAAGTCTCCACCAATGTTTATAAAAATGAACCTTTTTATCAAAGGATAAAATCAATGGGAAAAATATACTGATGATATCCAGAAACAGATAGGTATATCTGCCGAAGAAGTCCTGGATCATAATAAATTAAGTTTGTATCGGGCAAATGACTTGGTAAGAATAAATAATTTTAAGGCATTATTGATACGAATTCTACCTTTTAAAACCTGCTGAGGTTTTTTTCGTTTGATTTTTCTAAATAGGTTTACATAATATTTATAGGCCACATAAACACCTATTCTGCTACCATCAGGCAATTGTTTAATTCCTTCGAGAGCTTCATCAAACTCCTGTTGAATATCATCTTCGATAACATCCTTAACCTTTTTATCGAACTTAGAAAAATCGAGATTAGGAAAATAGGTACGTCCTTTTAATGCAAAATCATCCTTGATATCTCTTAAAAAATTTACTTTTTGTAAAGCTGATCCTAGTTTTTTTGCTGATAAAGTAAGCCTTTCATACATTTCTTCGTGGCCATCGCAAAATACTTTTAAACACATGAGGCCC
>JBEIQI010000333.1:0-2679 GCA_040376605.1 Flavobacteriales bacterium
CTTTTTCACCTCTCCTGCAATCCCGGGTAATGAGAGGGTTTTTAGCATAATCTCAAATTTGCTGGCATAATAGGTTTCTAAATACATTTCCGGACATTCAAATAGAACATGATAATCCATCATTTTACCTCCAACATTTCTGCGAATGATATATTTCATAAAATACCAATCTTTTCTGGCACCATATTCTTCGTACTGGTAAGTTCCCGATAGCTTGGTGGCCAATTCATCATTTCTCCATTTTTCAATGGTAAGGGTAGATTTAAAGGCAGGGAATAATGCCGAAGATTTTTTCATCTTATCCTTTTCGCATTTTGCATAGGATTCTGTGGTCGTGCTATCCTTTGCAGCATAAGCCTTAGCCGTAATTTTGCACCGACCATCATCAATCAAAATACAAGTATCTGTTTTACCTGCAAACCAAAAATCGGGATAGTCGATACTTATGGAATCTTTAGTATCCGTATATTTTTTGTATTTAAATTCAGTATAGCTAAAGGAAGAACAAAGATCTTCGAAACCCTTTTTTACGGCATCATAACGATTTTGATTGGCGGGAGTTCGTTCGGCCATTTCATAGGTTAATAAGAATGAGTTGTATTTTCTATTTAAATGAAACCGAATGAGAATGGCCGTTGCCGTGTAAAACCCACCGTCGGCCATAAAAGTGATCCGAACTCTTTCACCATCCAATAAGCCTAATTTACCGCTACCAGCCTCATTTACCTGAATATTTTCAATCGATGGATCTTGTTTATATAGGTCAGTAAACATGTATCTTAAACTATCTGCATTAAACCTCGCTGAAGCCTTATGCATCATGATATAATATTGTTCACCACCTTTTGCCACTGCGGCGTAGGAACCGCCCCCCTGGTCTTCAATACTAAACTCCTCAGAGAGGTAGGAAAACTGTGCCGGGAAATTCTTGATTACTTGATATGAGAGGTTTTGAGCATAGGTTTGGGTTGCCAAGCAGACGGTTAATATTAAAATTTTAAGAGCTCTTTGCATTAAAATATAGATTATTTGATGTGACTAAAATGAGGAAAGTCAAGAACGATGCCAAATATATTACATTATATTTTTATTATTATCCCGGTATACCATGATATTTGCTTGGAAAACAATTTGGTTGTTGTGATGTTATTTGAACAATTGAACTTGAATAAGAAAAAGTAAATTTTCTTGATTTTTTCTTTGCCAAGATAGTTTATTATATACATTTGCAAGGTTATACCATAGATGATGCAAGAAGTTAATTATTTAGTCCTCCTTTTGCAGTTAGCGGTTGCCATAGGTTTTGTGGCTGCTACTATGACCTTAACACACTTGGTTGGTCCGAAAAGAAAATCAAAAATTAAATTAGAGAATACCGAATCTGGTATTAAGGTTGTTGGGAATGCCCGTCTACCGTTTAATATCAAGTATTTCGTAGTAGCTATTTTGTTTGTTTTGTTTGATGTAGAAATTATCTTTTTATATCCATGGGCCGTTAACTTCAAAGCACTTGGAACTGTTGGATTTGTTGAAATGATTATATTTTTAGGAACATTAATAATCGGCTTTTTCTATATAATTAAAAAAGGCGGATTAAAATGGGAGAATTAGCTAAACAAATAAGCCATTGAAGGGTTATTTAAATTATGGTAACGGAAAATTCGAATATTAAAATAGTAGGGGAGCCTGAAGGTTTTAAAGGAGAGGGCTTTTTTGCCACTTCATTGGAGAGGGTAATTGCCTTGGCAAGGGCTAATTCAATTTGGCCTTTACCGTTTGCTACATCCTGCTGCGGAATTGAATTTATGGCCACCATGGCCAGTAATTATGATTTGGCTAGATTTGGTTCCGAAAAATTATGTTTTTCGCCTCGCCAGGCTGATTTGCTGATGGTAATGGGTACCATTGCTAAAAAAATGGGACCGGTTGTTAAGCAAACTTATATCCAAATGGCAGAACCTCGATGGGTGATTGCCGTTGGTGCATGCGCAAGTAGTGGAGGAATTTTTGATACCTATTCAGTTCTACAAGGAATTGACAAGGTAGTTCCGGTGGATGTATATGTCCCCGGATGTCCACCTAGACCAGAACAAATATTGGATGGATTTATGAAAATCCAGGATATCGTGAAGAGCGAATCGGTAAGAAGAAGAGCATTACCGGAGTATAAAGAATTATTAAATCAATACGGTATAGAGTAAATATCATGGCCTTAACCTCCGATATTTTATTAGATAAATTAAAAGAATTTTTAGGAGAGGATTTGATATCTTCTCAAGAAAGCTTTGGGATGTTGGCCATTACCGTGTCGTCAAACAGAAATTATCAATTATTAGAGTTTTTAAATAAGGAATCTTCTATTTTGATGAGTTTCCTAACCGATATCGCAGGTGCACATTATCCTGATAGGAAGGGGCAAGAACTTGAGGTGATATATCATCTTCATAGTCTTATTAATAATGTAAGATTGAGAATTAAATGTTCCTTGCCCGTTGAAAAACCTGAAATCAATTCAGTGGTTGCTTTATATAGTGCAGCCAATTTCATGGAAAGAGAAACCTATGATTTTTACGGAATTATTTTTACCGGTCATCCAAATCTTAAAAGAATTTTAAATGTAGACGAAATGGATTATTTTCCCATGCGGAAAGAATATCCATTAGAAGATCAAACAAGGAC
>JBEIQI010000285.1:0-3532 GCA_040376605.1 Flavobacteriales bacterium
GCTTTATCAATACCACGTTTTAAATCCATTGGATTTGCTCCAGCTGCAACATGCTTTAATCCGGCAGTTACGATGGCTTGAGCCAATACAGTAGCGGTAGTTGTACCATCACCTGCTAAATCAGCAGTTTTGCTGGCAACTTCCTTAAGCATTTGAGCACCCATGTTCTCAATAGCATCGGAAAGTTCAATTTCTTTAGCAACGGTTACTCCATCCTTGGTAATAGCTGGAGCACCAAATTTTTTATCAATAATTACATTACGTCCTTTTGGTCCTAGAGTAACTTTTACGGCATTTGCTAAAGCATCTACACCTTTTTTTAGTTTTTCTCTAGCGTCTACATCAAATGTTATTTGCTTAGCCATAGTTTTTGTTTTTTAATTTTTTGAATGATTATTTTAAATGTAAAATCTTGATTAAATAACAGCGAAAATGTCGCTTTCACGCATGATCAAGTAATCTTTTCCTTCAATCTGAACCTCTGTTCCAGAATATTTACCATAAAGCACAGTATCTCCCACTTTAACGGTCATTGGCTCATCTTTTTTGCCATTACCTACTGCTATGATAGTTCCACGTTGTGGTTTTTCTTTTGCAGTATCTGGGATAATACTTCCGCTATGGGTTTTTTCTTCAGCAGCAGCTGCTTCAACGATCACTCGGTCGTGTAATGGGGTTACTTTTACGTTACTCATAACTATATATTAATAGGTTAAACAATTTGGTACTTCCTCTATGACATATTTTATGCCAATTGATCATTGCTGACATTTTAGCATTGACCCTGCGAAAATACACTATTTTGGGCTGGTAATTTGTCAGGTTTATGATTTAATTGTGACATTTTGCTGCCACTAATCCAACTATTTCAAGTGGGTGTATAATTGATGTTGGGGATAGGCTATAAAAAGAAAGGCCTTGCAAAGCAAGGCCTTTTATATCAAAAATTGAATTGTCAACTATTTGGTTTCGGGAGTAGTATTAGTGCCTTGTGGCATATTGGTAGTATTACCATTCAAACTTGGATCTGTTTGGGGGTTATTCGGCATTTCGAATTGTGTTTTCGGCTCATAAGAGGTATTTCGAGGTCCTGCTTGTACCGTTTTGGTATTGAAAACCAATCCGCTTAATACACAGCAAACAGCCAATACACTTACTAAAATCCAGGTAATTTTTTCAACATTTTCAGTTGATCTCTGAACTCCCATTACTTGATTTGAAATTCCTACATTGCTAGCAATACCGCCACCTTTAGAATTCTGAACCAATACAACCAATACTAAAAGTATGGCGATAATCATGATAATAATTGTTGCAACTAACATATGTGATAATTTCTATTTTTATATTAAGGGTGACAAAGTAACTGTTTTTTTTGGGATAATCCAAAAGGCCATTGGTAAAAAATCATAAGGGTTGCTAGGGAATTTGGTTGGATTTGAGGCAGGTATTATAGAGAAGGGTGGGGGCAGAAACACCGAATTTAGGCTTTTCCTTCATTCATTTCTCGTTCAATTTCTTTGATCAGGGCATTAAAATAGCTTCCTTTATCAGGTTGAACTTGTTTGAGTTTCCTATAAGTTTCAATGGCCAGGTGATATTTTTTTTGTTCGTAATAGATTTTGGCGAGTGTCTCGGAAACGATGAGGGCATTGGCTTTAGGCATGCCTGTTTTTACCTCAAGGTCGGCTTCCAAGCCTTCCTGCAACGACGGCATTTGATTTAGCGCAGATTTAACCGGTTGTATTTTGGGAGAGGTTTCAATAAAGTGATCAATAAGATTGATCTGGTGTTTAATTTTATAATGCTTGCTAAAATCCTCTGTTTTACTAAGATGGAGCCAATCCAAAAACGTATTTACGTCCTCGTTGGAGCTTGATTTTTCAGGCTCCGTATACAATTCTTCGATATTGTAGTTCTCCGCGTATCTCATATAATGCCCTTAAAAAGGGACAGCTAAGTTAGGGTTTTTTGATGATATGCCAAAGAGAGGCCTCAAATAATAAGGTTGGACGAGGACTCATGCATGTTGTATGAGGGTTTTACCAATTTAAAAAGGCCCGGTTAAAGATATCTTGCACCAATTGGTCACTAATTTCCTGCATCAATGCATCTTCTACTTGATTGAGGTTTTGGGTGGCATTAAAATCGGCAAAACGACTAAAATTCTGATTAAAATTCTTGGTTTCATCGATTTTATTGGTGTATTCAACCGAAACCACAATTGTTAACCGGGTTAATGAAGCCGTTTCGGATCCCGAAACTGCAACGGGTGATGCAGCATAACCTGTTACAATCCCTCTGAAATTTACATCTCCCCCTTCACTAATTTGTTTAAGCTTGGTTTGTCGTATAAATTTATCCCTTAACCCTTCTGTAACAATTCTTGGGAAGTTAGGATTAGTTAAAGGGGCTTGATTCTCGAAAATTTCAATGGTTACCGTTTGTATATTCTCATCAATGTCAGCGCCTGTAAAACTTACACTCATTTTACAACCCCAACAAATAAGTAACAAAACTAATATATAGACTACTTTTTTCATCTGAACACAAATTTACTAATTTGAGTGGATTAATCGAAACTGACTTATCATTCAATTATTGCTTTCGAAAAACTACATCAATGTAAAACTGTGGATCTATCTCATAGATCTTGCTGCTGCCTGAACGCAGAACAACTTTACCATAGGGAAGTAATTCAAGCCAGAATTGATGTAATGTTGCTCCCATAAATGTTTTTTCACTTTCTATCATCAGATATTTTGTGTTTTTATTAGCCATTTTTCTAAATATATTTTTTTTCAATTCTTCAAACTTTTGTGGATCCTTTTCTGGATTTGGATAAGTTAAGCCTGGATGATAAAATATCAAGGGCATAACTGATTCATTTCCAATCATTGATCCGATAAAGCTGGCATCACCAAACCAAACAAAATTCTCCCCCGAAGATTTTAAAAAGTTGATAACGGTATCATAATCCGCTATAGTTCCCATCGGACAAAATTCCTGATGATAGAGTCCTAAGTTCTCATGATAGGTTGATCTTTCATTTCTATAATTGTAGGTTATGTCGTTAAATTCCCGGTGAACTACAAAATTTACTTTTTTTACGATCCCACCCATTGAGAAAATAGATATTACTATGCCGAACATTATACCGTAGACCTTTTTTTTCGTGGCTAAAAACTCGTATAGAGGTGATAAAAAGATAAAAACAGAAAGTGTTATAAAGGTATAAGCATTTTGTTGTTGATTCATCGTAGAAAAGGCAGCCATAATGGAAATAATAAAAATGCCCAGTCCGATAAAAAAACGGTTCCATTTCCGTTCCTTATTTTTTTTAGTGGCTAATAATACAATACATATCGGCAATAACCAGATAAGGTATTTGGCACCATCCTGAGAAAGGCGATAAAAGTCTTTAAACCTATTAAAACTGAATTTTGACATCCTGATGGAACCCAAACTCGACGGCAATTGAATATAGTATTGAAGGAATGATTCCCATGGCCAAAAGAGCAATAGAACAATA
>JBEIQI010000016.1:0-22682 GCA_040376605.1 Flavobacteriales bacterium
GAAATAAAATTGATAATACGAAATGGAATGAGGTAATAAACACCTCAAAAGTTGGGTCCATTTATAACTACACCTACGTTTTAGACGCGTTATTTCCTAAGTGGAGCGCATTAATGATTGGAGACTATGATTATATTTTCCCAATCACTTTCCGGAATTAAGGCCAATCCATTTTTATGTGAAAAACCTTTATCACTTACGTCGGCTCCCCAGGCTGCGGTAAATCCTTTGCTTAAAGCATATTCTAAAACATTCATCCACTCATCCATGGGTAAATTATATACTTCGTCCCAGCTCCAGTTATCTGGTATCTCTAAAGCAAATTTCGAATAAAATGGATGGTGAGTATATGAAGTTAGATCGATGTATTCATCCGGTTTAATTCCTAAATAATCTCCAAAACTTTTTGAGGTATATGATTTTCCGTTATAAGTAAAGTTTTCTGGTTGTTTACCTAAATAGGCATCCAAAATACCATTATAACCTATTAACCATTGGGCAGAAATTTCACCTTCACTTTTGGCAATGGCATCTACATAAGATTTTAAAACCTTATCCAATTCATTATGATCAATTTTAGCACCTGCGCTGATCGTGTTAGGATAAGCAGATTCGGGCATCATTCCGAAATCACGAATATTATTTAATGGATCATGAAATGCCCCACCAGGTCCAAAATTCCCGTTACCATGTACCCTTACATATTTAATGGCTTTTTGTACATAAGCATTTCGTACCACGGTCATTTCACTTAAATCGAAATCACCTTTTCCCATTCTTTTTAATTCTGACTCAAAAAAGGATAGGGTAGAGAAACTCCAGCAGGTTCCCGATTTATTTTGATCCTTCACCGAAGAGGCCTCAACATCATATACTTTGGTGAGTTGATAAGAACTTCCTTCCTTATTTGTAACGGTTTGTGCTTGAAGGCCTAATGCCGATAAACCAATAAAAAACAATGCAATTTTTTTCATACGAGTATTTCTGTTTATAATATGTAAAAATATAGAATTATCTGAATGGTTAACCTATTTAAGCTAATTTAGAAGATGTTAAAAGAACCCCTAACAACTTGTAGAAGCTTCAATACCCACTCCTTTTATTTTCCATTCTCTGCATATGCAAGAATAAGTCCAATCGCTTTTTTAAAGGCTGCCTTATCTGAATTTTTCATAAAGTCGCTGTCTTTATCGCTTACCACAAAATCTTTTTTATTAATGGTAAAAGTGATTTTTTCACCGCCTCTATCAGCAACCTTTCCTTTAGATGCATATTCGAGGGTAAAGGCATTTAATTTATAAAGTCCGTTATACAAGTTCTCGTAATCCTTTAGATTTTTGTTGATCCAGGTACGGGTATATTTAGACTCTCCGTTTTGTTTACCTTCATCCGTGCTACTTCCATATTGGATCAGGATATTTCTATAACTTCCGCTGATGCCGCCGCTCATTTCGTATTTTATTTTAAAATCGTTGGGCATTTTAGCTGGAATTCCTTTATTCTTAATTTTTAACGATTCATCCATTTGGGATAAATCATTCGTGCTGCTTTTACTGCGAACTTCCGGCTGAGTATTTTCAATAATAGTACTATCAATTTCTACTTCCTTTACTTGTAATGAATCCACTGCTGCCCCGCTACCTTCATCAAAAGCTGGTCTAAATCTTTCAACAAATTTCAAAATAAGATCAATGGAATTTTTAAAGGCTTCTTCGTCCTTGTTTTCTATAAAATTCGATTGACTGTTATTTACTTCATAGGTTTTTCCATCGATGGTATAGCTAACATACTCACCACCCCTATTATTTACTTGGCCTTCTTTTTTATAATTTAATCCAAAGGCATTTAGTTTTTTTAATTCTGCGTATAAGTTCTCCAGGGCAGTTTGGTCATTATGCGTCCATACAAATTTATAATCGGGTCCACCATCTGCCCGGCCTTCGTCGAGGCATTCACCATTTTTAATCACAATGGTTCGGGTGGTGTTTTCCATGCCACCATCTAAATGGTATTCAATTTTAAAATCAGCCGACATTTTTTCGGGAAACTTGGTTTGGGAATTACAACCAATCAATAAAATAAGGGAGGTAATGATGCTCAATCGTTTCATAGTAGATGTATCAAAGGGTTGCATAAATATACACATAGATTTGAAATTGGTTCAGGATGCAGTGGTTAGTCAGAAATCTATCCAATGGGGATTGATTAGAAATGATTGGCCAAATACTGCTCTGATTAGTTATAACAGCTAAAAATGTCTTGCTCCCTTTCAGTTTGGACGTTTGAAAGTGCTGTATCTCAGGTCGAAAACAAAAACGGAATTTCCTTGTTTAATACCCTTAAATAGGCTAAATTTGCCAATAAATTGAATAACTAATGTTAACTGAAACAACAAAAGCTGTGAGCTATAAAGTAAAAGACATGAGCCTTGCCGAGTGGGGCCGTAAAGAAATTAAATTGGCCGAAGCAGAAATGCCGGGTCTAATGGCTATTCGTGATGAATACCGCAACGAACAACCTTTAAAAGGTGCCCGTATTGCCGGTTGTTTGCACATGACTATTCAAACTGCTGTTCTTATTGAAACCCTTACGGCTTTAGGAGCTGAGGTGAGCTGGTCATCTTGTAACATTTTCTCAACTCAGGATCATGCTGCTGCTGCTATTGCTGCTGCGGGTATTCCGGTTTATGCTTGGAAAGGTATGAATGCCGAAGAGTTTGATTGGTGTATTGAACAAACCATTTTTGCTTTTAAAGATGAGCAACCATTGAATATGATTTTGGATGATGGGGGTGATTTAACCAATATGGTTTTTGATAAATTTCCTGAATTAACAAAAGGAATCAGAGGATTAAGTGAAGAAACCACTACCGGTGTTCTTCGTTTATTGGAAAGAATGAAAAATGGAACTTTGGTAATGCCTGCAATCAACGTAAATGATTCGGTTACCAAATCTAAATTCGATAATAAATATGGTTGTAAAGAGTCTTTAGTAGATGCCATTCGCAGAGCTACCGACGTAATGATGGCTGGAAAAGTGGCTGTGGTTGCTGGTTATGGTGATGTAGGAAAAGGTTCAGCAGCTTCTTTACGTGGTGCAGGTGCTCGTGTAATTGTAACTGAAATTGATCCTATTTGCGCTCTACAAGCCGCTATGGATGGATATGAAGTGAAGCCAATGGCCAATGCAGTTAAACGTGCTGATATTGTTGTTACTGCTACAGGTAATAAAGATATTATTCGTGGAGAGCATTTTAAAGCGATGAACGATAAAGTAATCGTTTGTAATATTGGTCACTTCGATAACGAAATTGACATGGCTTGGTTAAACGATAACTATGGTTCTACAAAAAATACCGTAAAACCACAAGTAGATATTTATACCGTTGATGGTAAAGAAATCATCATTTTGGCTGAAGGTCGTTTAGTAAACTTGGGTTGTGCTACCGGACATCCTAGTTTTGTAATGAGTAATTCATTTACTAATCAAACCTTGGCTCAAATTGAACTTTGGAAAAATTCAGCTAATTATAAAAATGAAGTTTATGTTCTTCCAAAACATTTAGATGAGAAAGTGGCGAAGTTACACTTAGCTAAAATTGGTGTTGAGTTAGAAACATTAACAAAAGATCAAGCTGATTATATCGGTGTTAAAGTAGAAGGACCTTATAAGTCTGATGCTTACAGATATTAATCGTTGTAATATTTTAATGATTAAAAACCCCATTCAAACGAATGGGGTTTTTTGTTGGTATGAATGGCTGACTAATTAAACAGCGGCATTAACCATCTATTATACTGGCTTTACCAAATAAAATTGACTTTTTATGGGTTAGTCCGTAATATGGTATAAATTTTAAAACACTATGAAAAAACAACTATTATTTAGCGGTTTAATGGGGTTGGCCATTATATCTTGCGGAAACACAAAAAAAACTTCGGATGTTAAAAATGAATCGAAGGATAGCATTGCAACGGAACAAACAAGTAGTAATACTAATGGTAAAATTGATCCATTTAAAGATTTTCCGAAAGATGTTATTACCGCGAATCCTGGCGATTTCATTTTAACACCATCAAAAAATTGGCAGGAAGATGCTACTACTAAAGGCGCGGATAAGGTGACTTTTATTTTCTACAGTCAAACGATTGCTCAGGTAGGCGCTGAGTATAGTAAGATAGATTTTATGAGTGATAAGGGAGTAGAGATTCCTAATTATATGATTATTCCAATTAAGTCAGGGCAAACAGCTAAAAAGGGGGATATCGTGCTTACATGGTGGCAAAGCGGAAGTGGAATGAAAAGAGCCATTGTTGTTGATGATAAAAATCCGGCAGAACCTATTGTAAATTATATTGACATATCTTGGGATAATCCGGCTAAGAATGATAAAGGAGTTGGCATCGGACAAATGACTGAACAATTGAAACCTAATTCATTTCATGTGATTAGTGCGGAATGGGAATCCGGAACTACGGTAGCTGTAAAGGAAGGATCTGATTTTAAAGCTGCAACGGTTGTTAAGGTTAGCGGAGATAAAGTATTAACCATTGGATTTGGCGGCACCATGAAGGTTTATGGTAAAGGAGATTGTTCTCCGGTGGTAGTGAAACCCAATGTTAAGGTAGGTGATATGGTGCAGGCTCCTTGGGTGGGGACTTATAAAAACTTAAAAGTGGAAAAGGTAGATGCAAAGATGGGAAGAGTTTGGGTGGATGATCCCTATAGCGATAAACCAATGGTAGTTGCATTTGGAGATATTACCAGTGGGTTGGCCATTAAATAAAAATTGAATAGATATTGTTGAAGCCTGCATGTTTATTATGCAGGCTTTTTTTATTTCGCTAAAAGTCGGCCTACAATAAATACCGCAAATAAATGGGCGAAGATGGATTCAAACATCATGAGGTTTTTGATGGCGGGTAAAAAATTGTTGGAGGGTAAATCCATTCCCCCCAAAACATAGGTGCTTTGAATAACGCATGTATTATACACCATACCTAGTTCGGCAATTGGAACCATGGACCCCGGCATTAAAATATTTAAGAACACGTAAATAAAAGCAAAACCAGATCCAATTAATAAGTAAATATTGGCGGCCCCCAACAAAGCTGATCCAATTTTTAAATTTTTTCCAAAGATGTCTCTTACGGCAACAAAGAAGGTTAGACTTATTAAGCCCAAATCAATCAACGTTACCAATCCATATACCATTCTAAAAGTGGCAAAATGATAATCATGTAGATCCAGAATATTATTGATGAAATTTAGAATAATTGAAATGGCCAATAAAAGAGTAAGGCCCCAAAAGAAAATCTTCCTTTTTATAAAATAGTACAAGAAATTCATAATGGTAACATTTAAAAGCAAAATGATTACCAAATCGATAACGGCTGCATTATTATAGGATAGACTGGTAGTTTCTTCCCTGGAGCCAGGAATAAGGATGGTGTTTGAAATGAGATGTAAGGTCTGGAATACTAACAATATGCTATAAATCAATGGCCTTCTTTTATCCAAGGTAGTTAGTTCTTGAGAAATTTCATGGCTATTGGCCGAAATAGTATTGCTCATACTCAAAGATAAAAAAAACTTTGAAAAGCCATTTTTCTGAAGAAAGCCTAAAAATAAGTGATGGAATGCCTGTAAACAGAATGTTTTTTGAATTACCTATTTCTAGGTACAATCATTTTTATAGTTGCGGTGTATTTAATCATGTCGAACAAATTAAAACATTGCATTATGAAATCTAATAAATTATTCAACTCGTTATTTCTAGCTTTTTGCTTTGTTATTATAGGTTTAATTGCGGTTAATCATCACATAGCAACTTCTGCCATTCAGAAATTGGCTCTTCAACCGCAAGTAAATGAGTCCACTGTTTCTAATCAATTCAATGTTCAAGTTATTGATGTTGAGCCAACCGCTCAACACTTCATATAATCTTCTCTATTTACGTTTCAATTGTTGGCTTAAAAAAAAGCGGGGTGGCTCCCCGCTTTTTTTATTTATATGTCAATATTTATTAATCTAAATACTTAGATAATTTTACAGTTTTGTCACACATGCTTTCATCAATTTCAAAAATAAAGTCTTTTTTAGAACCGTTTGGAGCAGTATAAATTTTAGTACCTGCATTGCAGCTAATAGAAGTACTTCCACCATTTGCATTTAAACTTACAACACCACTACCTGTGTGAATCTTAATATCGTTATCGGTATCGTTTACGATTTTTACTGATGAATTAACTCCGTAAACCATTTCAGTAGTTTTTACAGGTGTTCCTACAGCATAATTCACCATGGTTAAGGTAGATGATGCAAGTACAATTAGCATTAATTTTTTCATAATTTTTCTCTTGTTTTAAATTTACCGTTAAATATACGTAAGTCTCCCTTCAAATACAATTACTCATTTATTAGCCGTTGCTTTTAATATATGAATGGAGAATGCTTGTCAATAAATTAGGACTATCTTAACATGTTCATACTAATTTTGTAATTTTAAGGTTATCAATTAAACACTTCACCTATGCGATATTTCATTTTCATCCTAGCCCTATTCACGTCTTCCGCTGCCTTTGCTCAAACCAAAGATACCTGCATAACGCCAGAGGAAATCAAGCTATATGATTTAATCATGGCGTATAGGGCCGATAATAATTTACCGAAAATACCCATGTCAAGATCTCTTTATTACGTGGCGCATCAACATGCTTGGGACTTACAAGTTAATTCACCGGCCACCGGCAAATGTAATATGCATAGTTGGAGTAAAAAGGGTCCTTGGTCGCCCTGTTGTTATACGGCAGACCACAAGGAGGCCAAATGTATGTGGAACAAACCTAAAGAATTAACTTCTTATCAAGGTTTCGGGTTCGAAATTTCGAGTTATAGCAGCGACCCTTTAATGGCGAAAGATGCCCTTGAGATTTGGCAGGCAAGTGTACATCACGACAATGTTATTTTAAATAAGGATATTTGGGCAAGTTCCACCTGGAATGCAATTGGCATTGCTATTAACGGAAATTATGCGGTGGTTTGGTTTGGTAAAGAAACAGATGCCGCCGGCGAACCGGCGGTCTGTAAATAAATCTTTAAAAATTATTCTAAAACAATTTGTCCACTTACGGTTTTGCAAACAGTATTTTCGGAGTTACAAACTTGAGCATTCTTTACCGTTATGGTTACAACACCATTTTTTACTTTAACGGAAATTTTTCCTTTATTTGGAAGTACAGAGCCATAATAATCCTCGAAATTATTTGTAAGCATCGCAATACTTGCCTCAGTTTCTAGCCCAGAATACGAAAAATTGGCATTGTCCTTAATCTTATAATTCTTGTTTTTGGTAGGAATGGTTTTTACCAAAACCTGGAAGCTACCATCGCTTGAATTAAATACGGCCGTTTCGCCAACCCATGAACCATTGGAGGAAGTCGATTGATATTTTACTCCATCCACAATATAGTAGCTTTTGCTTTGAGCTTGTACACCAGCTACTACGAATAATAATGAGGCCAACAAAAAGAGTCTGTTTTTCATATGATTTAGTTTTTATTATGGGTCAAATGTATAAATTTTTTTTTTCTCAATTAATACCTAATTATCAGTAAATATTATCCAAGGTCTCAAACTGCCTTATTGGCCTGCTTGTTATCTATCCTTCAAATTAACGGATTACTAAATAATTAAATCAGTTTTGATGAAAGGTCGATTAAGATGTCGGCCATCAGCCGAATTGTTGATTTTAATCTAAAGATTCCAATAACTCTTCAAGTTCTGCTTTTGATTTATTATCCTTCTTATTTTGGGCTATATCAATTCCTTTTAGAATATAGGTTTTAGCTACATCTACGATATCAATTTCTATAAACAATAATCCCAGTTGATAATAAGCGGCAACATAATTTACATCCAATTGGATAACCGTTTGGAAGGCCGACATGGCTTCCTGAAAATTCTTTTTCTTGGCGAATTCAAGTCCTAAAGCATAATGCAAGAATGGATCGGAAGAATCTTCCATCAACATATTTTTTAATTGTTCAATTCTATCTTGCATCCTAAAGAAACTTTCTTAAAAAGAAACGCATCAATCCAAATTTCTTAGGTGAATAGGGTGCATAACGTAAATAGGGATCTAAATAATGCGGATATCTATGCAATACTGATTTATGATGTGTAAATGTATCGAAACTTGATTTTCCGTGATAACCTCCAATGCCGCTTTCTCCAACACCTCCAAAAGGCATTTCGTTGGAACTGATATGTAAAACGGTATCATTTAAACAAACTCCACCCGAGGAAGTTTCATTTAGAAATTTCTCTCTGGTTTTGCTACTTTTAGAAAAAATATAGGCCGCTAATGGTTTTTCCCTTTCATTAATAAAGGCAATAACATCGTCGATATTTTCATAGGTATAAATGGGTAATATAGGCCCAAATATTTCTTCGGTCATTACAGAACTATCCTTGGGTGGATTGTAAAGGATGGTAGGTTCTATTTTCTGTTCGGTATCATCATACTTGCCTCCATATAATATTTCTACTTGGGTTAAATATCCTTTTAGACGGTCGTACTGCCTTTGATTAATAATCTTGCAATAATCTTTGCTTTTCAGGGGGGCATTGCTATACATATCTGCAACACTCCGTTTTAATTGATCAATAAATTTTTCTTGTACAGATTTATGCACATATACATAATCCGGCGCAATGCAGGTTTGTCCCGCATTGATCCATTTGCCCCAGGCCACTCTTTTAGCGGCCAGTTTAATATCTGCCGTTTCATCTATAATACATGGACTCTTCCCACCCAATTCAAGGGTAACCGGGGTTAAATGTTTGGCGGCAGCTTGATAAATAATTCTTCCAATCTCCGTTCCACCGGTAAAAAAAATATAGTCCCATCTTTTGGCTAAAAGTTCTTGGGTTAATTCAACTCCACCTTCCATACAATAAACAAAACCCGGATCAAAATTTTTATTGATCAAATTCACCAATAACTTCGACGTGTTAGGTGAATTTTCGGAAGGTTTTACCACGATACAATTTCCTGCACTAATGGCTCCTAATAGGGGAGATAAAGTTAACAAGAAGGGATAGTTCCAGGGTGAAATAAGAAGAACATTGCCAAATGGTTCCTTATATATGGTGCTATTTCCAGGGATATGAAATAAAGCCGTGCCTACCGTTTCTGGTTCGGCCCAATCCTTTATATGAGATAATAAATGTTTTAATTCGGCATAAACAGGACCTATTTCTAGTGACAAGGATTCATATTTATTTTTACGCAAATCCTGATATAAGGCATCTAAAATGGCCGCCTCATTTTCTTCAATGATTTTGCCTATTTTTTTCAGTTGTTTAATTCTCCAACTTACTTCTTTGGTAACACCTGTCTTAAAAAATGCTTTTTGTGACAGATAGATTTCCTGAATCGATTTTTGTTCCGCAGTTGTAACCATGTTTAATATTTTAAACCCATTTTTTTATAAATAAAATGCATCAGCCAGGCCGGACCCACCAATAAAAATTGTAAGTCTTTTAAAAAGGAAGGTTTTTTACCTTCAACCCCATGCCCAATAAATTGCCCAATCCACGCAATCACAAATACCGTGATAGAAGTAATGAACAAATGAAGTCTTCCTGCATTAAATAAATATTCATTTCCTAAAGTAACGATTAAACCAAATAATATAAATCCGATGGTTAATGGCAAACTTAAACTTATATAATATCCTAATGCAAATACTAAAACTATGGTTGCCCAACTTAAATAAGGTACCTGATCAAAAAAAGCAGGAGTTGGAATGCTCCTCAACAATCCAAATATGCTCAAGAAAATGAGGGGTACACAAATCCAATGGATCGACTTGTTGAATTGGTTTTGATGACTCGAACCGTATTCGTCTAGTAGTATTTCAATTTTGCGATGAGAACCTGTATCGGAAGCCATATCACTAAAACTTTAAATTTTCATAAAATTACAAATTTAAATGTTCATTATTCAGCATGCATACTATTTTTGTTAGACATCGGTAACATTATTTAATAACCCAAAGATTCCTTTCAAGACCATGAAAAAGGCTTATATTTTTATCTTTTGTCTACTTGGGTTCAGTCAAGTTCAGGCGCAATATGTTTTAAAGGAAGAATTGTTTCTTCGTAAGGATTCTATCGAAATTGTCAGGGATAAATTTGGAGTTCCCCACGTTTATGGTCCTACGGATGTAGAAGCCATTTATGGGCTCATGTTTGCCATGTGTGAAGATGATTTTAAATCTATGCAGGAAACGCTTTGGATGGCAAAGGGCTTAAATGGTAGAAAGAATGGAGTGGATGGGGCTACTACTGATTTTGTGATAGAGTTTCTGAGAATCCCTCAAACCATTCGCGAAAAATATGACATCTCTTTTTCACCGTCCTTCAAACGTATTTTAAAAGCAGCCTGTATGGCTGTTAATCAATATGCCGCTACCCATCCGGAAGAAATTATTTTAAAGGAAGCATTTCCGGTAAACGAATATGATTATGTGGCCGGTTATTTATTAGGTGAGTCATTCATGGCTGCCATTCACGAGACCTTACCTAAATTATTTGAAGATCGACTACCTCCATTCGACCCGGCAAAAATTCCAACGGGTTCTAACGGAATTGCCATTCATAAATCGAAAACCGTAGATGGTTATAACTATATTGATATCAATTCACATCAGCCTTTAGAAGGACCTTTTAGTTGGTACGAATGTCATGTTCGAAGTGGTGAAGGTTTAGATATGATGGGTGCTGCTTTGGTAGGTGCTATCACTCCTAATATTGGTACCAATGGGAATATTGCCTGGACTCATACCATAAATTACAATGATTATTTCGACATTTTTAAACTCACCACTGATCCTAAAAAAAAAGGATATGTACCGTTTCGATGGAAAATGGTTGGCCCTCGAAAAAAAGAAGGTGCCATTGAAAGTGAAATTAAAAGGATTAGGAACTTTTAATGTAAAAAAGGATGCTTATTGGAGTGTATATGGTCCGGTGGTAAAAGTGAAATCGGGCACCTATGCATTAAGAGGTTTATCTTATAAAGTTTTGGGAGGAGCTGAACAATGGTTCAACATGTGTAAGGCCCAAAATTTTCATGAGTTTTACGATGTTTTAAAAATGCAGCAAATACCCTCCTTAAATATTGTTTATGCCGACAAATACGATACCATTTTTTACCTAAACAATGGTTTATATCCTGCAGATCGTCATCCTGATTTTAATTGGAAAAATGTAGTACCCGGTGATACCAGTTTAACTTTATGGGATGAAAATCATGTTTTACCTATTCAAGCGATTCCTCAATTAATTAATCCTGATTGCGGATATTTATATTCAGTTAACCAATCTCCATTTTTAGCGACCGAGGATGATTGTAATTTAAATCCGGATGGTTATTGTTCGACCACCGGCTGGCGATTGCGACCCTTTAACCGAAGTATTCGATTAGAAGAGCTGATGGACACCGTAGATTTGTTTGATTGGGAAACTTTTAAAAGAATTAAATTTGATAAGGTGATGACCGACACGGTACCTTTTATTACTTCCGTTGAAAAGTTTTATTTAATTGATACGGTAAAAAATCCTGATCTGGCTCTCCCTGTGAGAATTTTAAGAAGCTCTAAAAGAACCGGAGAAATTAATGATACTACTACCACGTTATTTTTATTGGCATTTATGAATTTAATGAAGGAAGTAAAATTTGATGTAGAATTTGTTCCGTTTAGTGTTGACGTTCCCATTGAAACCTATGAGAAATGTTTAAGAAAAGCCAAAAAACATTTATTAAAACATTATGGATCCATATACGTTCCCTTAGGTAAGGTGCAGCGCTTGCGTCGTGGCGATAAGGATCTTCCACTATGGGGATTACCAGATGTTTTAACTCCCATGTATTCCGATTATGAAAAGGATGGTACCATTAAACCTCATGGTGGAGAATGTTATGTAATGATGCTTAAAATTGCTGATAAGGGTTTGCATATAGAAACGATTCAGGTTTTCGGACAAGCCAATAAACCGGGTCATAAACATTATACCGATCAAATGGAAATGTTCTTAAACCATCAATCGAAAGAAATGACGATGGATAAAGATCTTATTCGCAAAAATGCAGAGAGTATTACGCATCCACAATAAAGAAGTTAATTAGCAACTTTCTTACTGTCAAAAGTATTCTCTGGACTTACTATTATTTTCCCATTTTAGAGGCTTCCCATTTTTTGGGATTCATATAGGATGGACAAATAAAAGTCAATCCACAACTTTGGCATTGAGGACTTCGGGCAGTGCAAACGTACCGTCCATGTAAAATGAGCCAATGATGAGCAATATGCACATCCTTTTCTGGAATATTTTTTATCAATTCTTTCTCTACTTCTAAAGGAGTTTTGGCGGTCATAGGAACCAATCCTAACCTTTTTGAAATTCTAAACACATGGGTATCAACCGCCATGGCTGCTTTTTCGAAAACGACCGATGTAATTACATTGGCTGTTTTTCTGCCAACACCCGGCAATTGAATCAATTCTTTTTCATCGGAAGGAACTTCGCCTTGAAAATTTTCGACTAACATTTTAGCCATGCCAGCCAAATGTTTGGCTTTGTTATTAGGGTAGGAAATACTTTTAATATAATCGAAAATTTCTTCGGGAGAGGCTGCCGCCATACTTTGAACATCCGGAAATCTATTGAACAAAGCTGGGGTGGTTAGGTTTACTCTTTTATCGGTACATTGTGCAGATAAAATAACCGCTACCAATAATTCATAAGGATTGGTATAGGTCAGTTCTGTTTCGGCCACAGGCATGTTCTCTCGAAAGTAATTGAGTATGCTTTCGTATCGATCTGATTTTTTCATTGGGTTAAATGTATATATTTATGTAGATTATCAATGATTTTTTTCGACATTCCCGTATAGGCGGGAATCCCCTGCTTCGAAGAATACTATTAAAACATACCTTTGTTTTGTGAAGCAAGACATAAAAGATCTCCTCGATGTAAAATACCATCAATTTAATCATCCGGATTTTATTGAAACCGATCCTATTTCTATTCCGCATTTATTTACCCAAAAGGAGGATATAGAAATTGCCGGATTTTTAGCAGCCACCATTGCCTGGGGACAAAGGATTACCATTTTAAAAAATGGAAGATTGCTCATGCAATACATGGAAGAGAGTCCATACGATTTTATCATGCATGCCGAAAAGGAGGATTTGAAAAGATTTAAAAAATTTGTTCATAGAACTTTTAATGGAGAGGATGCTATTTATTTTATAAAAGCTTTACAGCATATTTACAAAAATGAAGGTGGACTTGAAACGGCTTTTTCTCATTTTCCTGATGACCTGGGTAAATCAATATCTCATTTTAGGTCCTTGTTTTTAGCATCCGGTAAAACCAGTCGAACTCATAAACATATTTCGGATCCACTGAATAATTCATCGGCCAAGCGACTTTGTATGTATTTAAGGTGGATGGTTAGAAAGGATAACCTAGGGGTGGACTTTGGCCTGTGGAAAAAAATAAAGTCCGCCCAATTATATGCTCCTCTGGACCTTCATTCAGGTTCAACAGCCCGTAAATTGGGACTTTTAACCCGAAAACAGGATGATTGGAAGGCCGTAACTGAACTTACCCAACAATTGAGGCTTTTTGATCCTAAAGACCCTGTTAAATACGACTTTTCCCTTTATGGGCTGGGGGTTTTCGAGAAGTTTTAGGCGCCCAAAGGCCTTATATCCTCCCTGTTTAATACCCTTAATCCGTTACTTAATCACTTAAAATATTATCTTTGCCCCCTCTAAAATTATTAACCTTTACGATAAGCTATGGCAATTGATAAAATTTCTCAACTACTTGGTGATAAGGCCGATTATTATTTAAACCACCAATCGAATACCATTGATAAAACGATGATTCATAAAGCTGGATCTGACTTTATTGATGGAATGTTTACCCAAACAAACCGCAATAACCAGGTATTAAGAAGTTTACAGGCTATTTATGGTCATGGACGTTTGGCTAATTCTGGTTATGTATCTATTCTACCTGTAGATCAGGGTATTGAACATAGTGCAGGAGCTTCTTTTGCGCCGAATCCATTGTTTTTCGATCCGGAGAATATTGTAAAATTAGCGATTGATGGTGGCTGTAATGCGGTGGCTTCAACTTATGGTGTTTTAGCTGCTTGCAGCAGAAAATATGCTCATAAAATTCCTTTTATTGTAAAAATAAATCATAACGAGTTTATCTCTTATCCTAATAAATTTGACCAAATCATGTTTGGTTCGGTAGAAGAAGCCTGGAACTTAGGTGCTGTTGCAGTAGGTGCTACCATCTATTTTGGAAGTGACGAAAGTGCTCGCCAAATTGTAGAAGTAGCTCAGGCTTTCGAAAGAGCTCACGAATTAGGAATGGCCACCATTTTATGGTGTTATTTACGTAATTCGGATTTCAAAAAGGATGGGGTAGATTATCATGCAGCTGCTGATTTAACAGCACAGGCCAATCACTTGGGTGTAACCATTCAAGCGGATATTATTAAACAAAAATTACCTACCAATAATGGTGGTTATAAAGCCGTTAACTTTGGTAAAACACATGATAAAGTTTATTCGGAATTAACCACTGATCATCCAATTGATTTAACTCGTTACCAAGTAGCCAATTGTTACATGGGTCGCGTAGGTTTGATTAATTCAGGAGGGGAGTCAAAAGGTGCTTCGGATTTGGCAGAGGCGGTTACCACTGCGGTTATCAATAAACGTGCAGGTGGACATGGTTTGATCAGCGGAAGAAAGGCTTTTCAGAAACCAATGAAAGAAGGAATCGAATTATTAAATGCTATCCAGGATGTTTACCTTTCAAAAGAGGTAACGATTGCATAAATTAGTTTTAAATTTTAAAGCCTATGTGGTTTAAAAGAACAAAAGACGGAATTACCACTTCCACTTCCGAAAAGAAGGAAACTCCGGAAGGTTTATGGTATAAATGCCCTGATTGTAAGGAAATAGTTCCAGCCGAAGATCATGAAGTTAACAGTTGGGTTTGTAAAGCCTGCAGTTATCATGAAAGAATTGGCAGCGCAGAATATTTCCATATTCTTTTTGATGAAGGAAAATATAAATTATTAGATAGTAAGTTAAGAGCTGTAGATGCATTGGAATTTAAAGATACAAAGCCTTATGCTTCTCGCTTAAAGGATGCTCAAACCAATACCGGATTAGGGGATGCCATGCAAACAGCTACCGGAACTATTAATGGTTTACCATTGGTGGTGGCTTGTATGGATTTTAGTTTTATTGGTGGTTCGATGGGTGTTGTGGTTGGAGAAAAAATTAGCAGAGCCATTGATTTTGCCATTAAAAATAAAAAGCCTTTGCTCATCATTAGTAAATCTGGTGGAGCAAGAATGATGGAAGCAGCATTTTCGCTGATGCAAATGGCCAAAACATCCGCCAAATTAACGTTGCTAGCTGAGGCCGGATTACCTTATTTTTCATTATGTACAGATCCAACTACGGGTGGGGTAACGGCTAGTTACGCCATGCTTGGAGATATTAATATGGCAGAGCCTAATGCATTAATTGGTTTTGCCGGACCGAGGGTGGTAAAAGAAACCATTGGAACTGATTTGCCTGCTGGGTTTCAACGTTCGGAGTTTTTATTAGAGAAAGGGTTTCTTGATTTTATTGTAAATCGGAAGGATTTAAAATCGAAATTAGCAGAGCTTATCTCCATTTTTATGCATGATAAGTTAAAGAAGTAAACTAGTAGTGGTAAGCTGATAATTGGCTTATAAAACTTAATATTCGCAGATTATGGCTAAAACACTCATTATTGGGGCGTCAGAAAATCCAGAACGCTATGCTTATAAAGCAGCGATGAGTCTGCTAAAACATCAACATGAGATTGTTTTATTTGCAGTTAGGCCAGGCGAATTAGATGGCCATTCATTCATTACCGAATTTCCTGATAAGATCGACGACCTGGATACCATTACCCTTTATATCAATCCAAGTATTCAACTCCAGTATTACGCAAAAATATTAGCATTAAAGCCTAAAAGGATTATTTTTAATCCGGGAACGGAGAGTGAGGAGTTTGAAAGGATGTGTGAAGCTGAGCATATAGATGTGCAGGAATCATGCACCCTTGTGATGTTAAGCACCGGTCAGTATTAGGGAATTTCATTCCTGTTAGAATCTTGTTATTTACTATTGAAAAGTGCTGCTTATTTAACCATCCTTTTATTTATCTTGTTATCGATTCAAGATTTCAATGTCCTGTTAGTAATTGATGGAAGTTCCAAAACATATGAAGTTATCCGATCTAACCAGACGGATTGAAGATCAAATAAAATTGTCCTTCGGAACACAATTATATTGGATTGTAGCGGAAATTTCTAGCCATAAATTTTATCCTGATAATGATCGGCATTATTTTCAGTTTGTAGAAAAAATTGAAGGGTCAAATACCGAAACAGCAAAAATTTCCGGCAAAGCCTGGACCAGTGGATCTTTAAGTATCAAAGAATTTGAAAAGGTAACCGGACAACGATTCACCAATAGCATTCAGGTATTGGCTCAGGTTCAGGTAGAGTTTCATTCTATTCATGGGTTCTCGTTAATACTAAAATCCATCGATCCTTCTTTTACCCTCGGCAATTTAGAAAAACAAAGAAGGGAAACCCTGGCTAGGTTATTAGCCGAAAATCCCGATCATATTTATCAGGAAGACGAGGAATATATCACTCGGAATAAGGAAATTGATTTAAAGCCGGTACTCCAAAGAATTGCCTTAATTGCTTCCCCAAAATCTGATGGGTATAACGACTTTGTGCATACATTGGTGAACAATCAATATGGTTATAAATTTAATGTAGATGAATATCATTCATCCGTACAAGGTGCATTTGCGGAAAGGGAATTAACAGATGCCATGATGAATATTTTTCAATCCAAAATTGATTATGATGCGGTGGTGATTGTTAGAGGGGGAGGTAGTAGTACCGATTTTTTGGTTTTTGATACCTATTCGTTATCGAGAATTGTAGCACGTTTCCCCATTCCGGTTATCACCGGTATTGGTCATTTAAAGGATATCAGCATCGTTGATATGATGGCTCATACCAGCACTAAAACCCCAACCAAAGCAGCCGAATTTATCGTAGCACAGAACAGGTCTTTCGAAGAATCGATTTTAGCTCTACAAAAAACGGTTATCATTCAATCTCAACAAACCTTGCGTGATGCTTATCAATCTATTAATTCCACCAATAATAATATTATTAATACAACCAGAGATTATCTATCCAAATATCAGGAGGGATTGGTAAGTATTAAACAAACAGTTATGAATTCCAGTAAAAATATTTTATATAATAATAAAGCAGATTTGGTTTCGATGCTCAATCAATTGTTATCCAAACCGAGTATGATGGTATCTAACAAACGATCAGAGTTGAATCATACAAAAACGAACCTACAAATTTTTACAAATAAACTTATCACAAATCAAAGAGGGTATTTAGGCCACTATACCACCTTAGTTAAAATGATGAGTCCTCAGAATATTTTAAAAAAGGGATTTGCCTTGGTATCTGTTGATGGAAAGATTGTAAAGGATGCAAAAGGTATTAAAACCGGAGATCATATTAACATTTCCATGGCAGATGCAAAATTGACCACAGAAGTAACCTCTAAAACGAAAAATGATGGATAAAAATTTAACCTATGAATCGGCTTATGACGAGCTGAAACAAATTGCTTCAGATATTGAAAATGAATCTGTATCAGTAGATGTATTAGCGGATAAAGTGAAGAGAGCTTCGGAGCTAATTAGCTTTTGTCAATCTAAATTAAAGGATACCGAACAACAGGTAACGAATATCATTAAACAAATGGAAACCAAAGAGACTCCAAAGTCCTAGCAATTTTCATTTAATAAAATAAATGTTTTATTTCAAAAATATATCATAAGCATATCTGAGAATAAGAAGTGTTACGATCACCAAAAAAATGACCCTGATAAAACCATTTCCTTTTTTCAGGGCCATTTTACTTCCTAAAATATTCCCCGTAACATTGCATATAGCCATGAGGATGGCTAATTCTAATAGATAATTTCCTTGTCGGATAAAAACAACCAACGCGGAGATATTGGTAAAACAATTCACTATTTTAGTGTAAGCTGAGGCTGATAAGAATTCGAATCCCAGAAAAACAACAAAGGCCAATACAAAAAAACTACCGGTACCCGGACCAAAAAATCCATCGTAAAATCCCACCACCAAGCCAATAATGGAACCATAGATGATTTTTTTATTTCGGGATAAATTTTTTGAAGGGATTTTACCCAGGTCTTTTTTTACGAAAGTAAAAATGGCCATCGCAATAAGTATAACCAATATTAATGGCTTTAAGGTATCTACAGGCAGGAAACTAATGAGCTGAGCTCCCATAAAAGAAGCAAGAAATGCCGAGGCAGAAATAAAAAATAAAACTAAATAGTCGAATTTAATTCGTTTTGAATAATGATACGCCGCTGCCGCTGTACCGGATAAGGACGCAATTTTATTGGTTCCAAATAAAGTAGGGAGTGCCGCATTGGGTAAATTAATGAGGAGTGCCGGCAATTGAATGAGGCCACCGCCTCCTACCACCGCATCAATAAATCCTGCAGTAAAGGAAAATATAATTAGGGTAATAATAGTGATAGCCGAATAATCAGCAAATAATTCAGCAATGTTCATAGGAGGCTTTTATATGGAGTAAATTATCTGGCGAATAAGTCGCTAAATTGAAATCCTTCGGTATATCTATCTTTGCTTAGTTTTTTATATTCAACCAATCCCCAAAGTATAAACTCCTTCATAAAATATTTATCCTCCTTTAAAATATTTGGTTGATATTTTTGAATTAAATTTTCCAATGGTTCAATACTATCCAATTCTTGTTTGTATTCTTCGTCGGTAGATTCATCTAATAAATCCACTCCCGGTTCATTGGCAAACCATTCAATGATGGAAGCATAAGGACTTTTGCTTGGATCTTTTTCCAGTTTCTCCACTTTGGGGAAATAATTTGGAAACAAAGTTAAGATGGCATCATGAATTAATTTTTGTGCTACCGTAGCTGCTCCTTCCTGTTCCCCTTCATATACCAATTCCACTTTACCCGTAATGGCTGGAATAACTCCCATAAAATCGGATAAACGAATGGTGGTTTTATCGATACCTAACTTTAATGATCTGCGTTCAGCCGCACTGATTAAATTTTCGTAGGCCGTAATACTCATGCGGGCACTTACTCCACTTTTGCTATCTACAAATTCACTTTCACGTGCTTCGAAACTTATTTGTTCTAAAATATCTTTGGCCAATGATGGAACATAAACCGTGTTGGTTTGATCATCATTTAATTTAGCTTCTTGTGCCGTTATGGTTTTGGCTATTTCAATCGTTTCGGGATAATGCGTCAGAATTTGTGATCCAATTCTATCTTTTAATGGAGTAACAATAGACCCTCTATTGGTATAATCTTCGGGGTTAGCCGTAAATACAAATTGCATATCTAACGGAAGTCTGACTTTATAGCCTCGTATTTGTACATCCCCCTCTTGCAAAATATTAAATAAAGCAACTTGTATTCTTGCTTGTAGGTCGGGTAATTCGTTAATGACAAATATGCAACGATTAGCTCTCGGAATCATTCCATAATGAATGACTCTATCGTCGGCATATGAAAGTTTTAAATGAGCAGCTTTAATAGGATCTACGTCTCCAATTAAATCCGCCACCGTTACATCCGGCGTTGCCAGTTTTTCAAAAAATCTTTCACTTCTATGCATCCAGGTAATTGGCGTGGCTTCTTTTTTTTCTGCAATTAAATCCTTGGCATATCTTGAAATGGGATTCAAGGGATCCTCATTCATTTCTGAGCCTTCAATAATGGGAATATATTCATCCAATAGTTCAATCATCTTTCGGGCAAGTCGGGTTTTGGCTTGGCCTCGTAATCCCAAAAGATTGATATTATGTCTAGATAAAATAGCCCTTTCCAATTCGGGTATAACTGTATTTTCAAAGCCATGTACTCCTTCAAAAACAGGCTTACCGGATTTTATTTTTTCTCGTAAGTTATTTCTCAATTCATCTTTAATGCTTTTGGATATATAACCCGATTTTTTTAGATCGCCCAGGGTTTTTATATTTTCAATTTTCATATGCTTGCTCATTATTTCAATTTCTTTTTTCTATTGGTTTCATAATCTTCAAAAATCATTTCGCCCAATCCTTTGATGCCGGTATAAAATGCTTTACCCTGATTCGCTTCTGTAAACCGATCTACGAACCTCTGCAGATAAGCATCTCTGGCAATCATAAAGGTGGTGATGGGGATATGTAATTTTCGGGCTTGTGATGCCTGAGTATAACATTGCTCTACAATATATGGATCCAATCCATTACTGTTCATATAATAAGTTCCATCTTTTTCTCGAATACAACTGGGTTTACCATCTGTAATCATAAAGATTTGTTTGTTGGTATTCTTTTTTCTACGAAGAATATCCATGGCCAATTGTAAACCCGCTACGGTATTGGTATGGTATGGACCCACCGTAAGATAGGGGAGGTCTTTAATGGCAATCGACCAGGCATCATTTCCAAAAACTAAAATATCAATGGTATCTTTAGGATATCTGGTAGTAATTAATTCGGCCAAAGCCATGGCTACTTTTTTTGCAGGAGTAATTCTGTCTTCGCCATATAATATCATGCTATGACTAATGTCTATCATAAGCACGGTACTCATTTGTGCTTTATATTGAGCATCTTCTATTACCAAATCATTCTCAGTTAACTTAAATTCATCAATGCCATGATTGATTTGTGAATTTCTTAAACTTTCGGTTAGAGAGATATTTTCAATGGAGTCGCCAAAATGAAAAGGTCTTAACTCACCGGTGGTTTCATCACCCTGACCCGTATATTTAGTTTTATGATTGCCGGTTCCGGCACGTTTGAGGTTGCCGAATATTTGATCTAACGCAGCTTGGCGGATGGCCCTTTCTGTTTTAGAAGTAATTCCCATACCCGAACCACCATCTCCTTTAACTTCTTCCCTGATATATCCTTTTTGCTTCAGGTCTTCAATAAAATCCTCTATGGTATAATTTTCGTCGGTTAATTTGTATTCTTTATCCAATTCGCGGAGCCAATCAATGGCTTCATCAAAATCGCCGGAGGTATGAACAATGAGTTCCTTAAAGATTTCGAATAATTTATCAAATGGAGCAATAAAGGGTGCTTCATAGGTTTTAAACGAAAATCCTTTTTTATGCTTGTATTCCATAAGGAGTAATGATACAACTTTAAATAAAAACAATAAATAGGCAAGAATGTTTTTTTAGTTAAATAGCATGAAGAAATCGTTATGGTTGATTTAACCTATTAATTAATAGGATCCTACCCATGTATCAGAAATAGATATGGGTGCCTATAAAACAATCCTGTTGTGCTTCAAACGAGGAAGGTTTGTACAGGGCCAGCAGGTTTAATTCATATTTAAAGAACAGGGATAACCTTGGACTTACTTGGTAGGCTACTTGGGGTAAAAACGAAAAAGAAATCCCATTGGAATAATATCGGTTCCAAATGGGTATCGAATAGGTGAAATTTTTATATCGGCCATGAACCCCACCCATAATCATCGGTTCGGCACTCGTTTTGGCTTCACTTCGGATATCATTACTGAGTCGGATACGGGTATCCAAACCAACCCCTACCGAAAAATAAATGGGCTTATGTTTTTTGGTAAAATAATATTCAATGGTAGGGGTAATATCATAGCCACTTTTACTATAAAAAAACCAAGTTCCATAAGAACGAATCCTCCCTGAAAATTTTAGATTCACTTTCTTTAGTAAAGGTGAAGAATAGGCTATTTCTGTAATCGCATAGGGATATTTTAACCGGATGGTACCTATATCTACCGTAAGGGTGTGATTTTGTAAAAAATTTCTTTTGTCGGAGTTCACAAAATCTTGTGCAGAAGCCTTGCTCCACAAAATAATTAAGATGGCGAAACAAATGGTTTTTTTCATGGGGCTACTTCGACATAAGATGATCCAATCTTCACTTCATCAAAATATACAATATTGGTATGCGTTGGGGTTTCTTTACCCCGGTATTGACCAAACTTAAAGTAGTTGCCTGATCGTACATATAAATTGGGTCGGTATATTTTATAATCTACTCCATTAAATTCGGTAAATGGGGTTCCATTTATCCAGGCTTCTATATAGCCATCCTCCTCGTCGGACCAGAATACATGGAATACCAGGTCGTGCCAATTTCCTTTGGTAACCGAAGGAATACTTGCCAGGGTTTCAGTTTCCTGAGTGATGGGACCCATCCCTCTTTTTAATTCAAGGTTCCCATCTACATATACCATGGCTATTGGTGGCGGGGAGCCATGTAATACCGGCATCGGTTCCCATACTTCTCCCTGAATATAATAGGGTAGATCCTGCCACTGGCAAATTAAATTATATCTATTATCATTATAGGCAGTATCTATCCAAATGCTAAAACCATAATAGACTTCAGTTTTATATTTAGCACAGTTATA
>JBEIQI010000312.1:0-3035 GCA_040376605.1 Flavobacteriales bacterium
ATTTAATAAGTAGTTAATGGCAGAACCTTTAAAATTTGTAGATAATAAAAATTCCCAGTTTTTTTCGACGGTGAAAAAACGTGTGGATGCTTATTTCAAGGAAAATAATTTATCCAAACATGCTAATAATACGATGGTTTTTAAAACTATATTATTGTTAAGCACATTGGTTATTTTATATCTAATTATTTTGCTTCAATGGTTGCCCATTTATTTGCAGCTTTTATTATCCATATTAATGGGTATAACGATGGCTTTAATTGGTTTTAATGTGGCTCACGACGCTATACATGGAGCTTATTCATCCAATAAACGAATAAATAAAATTCTTGGACTGTCATTCAATGTTATTGGGGCCAATGCATATATTTGGAATATTATGCATAATCAGGTGCATCATACTTATACCAATATCTCTGGCCATGATGATGATATCGAATTAGCCAATGGTTTGGTACAATTATCCCCACATCATAAAAAAAACAGATTGCAAAAATATCAACATATTTATGCTTTTGCTTTATATGGATTAACCACTTTATCATGGTTTTTCAGAAAGGATTTTTATAAGTTTTTTAAAAAAAATATAGGAAGTCAACATTACAAGCATCCACGAATTGAATATTTCAATTTGTTTTTTTACAAGTTTCTCTATTATGCATTATTTATTGTTATTCCTTTTTTGCTTTTAGATATTACCTGGTGGCAGTTTCTTTTGGGATATTTTATCATGAATTTTATTGAAGGACTTGTTTTAGGTCTTGTATTTCAGTTGGCACATATGGTGCAGGAAACAGAAATTGTGTTAGCGAATCCGGATAATACTATACAAGATGCCTGGGCGGAGCATCAGATGAGAACTACCGCTGATTTCGCTACCCAAAATAAATGGATATCTTATCTTACCGGCGGACTCAATATGCAAATAGAACATCATTTATTTCCCAAAATTTGTCATACCCATTACCCAAAAATTTCCCATATAATTAGGCAAACTGCACATGAGTTTAATTTACCATATCATGAGAATAAAACTTTTGCTTCTGCCTTAAAATCGCACTACTTATTTTTAAAGAATTCTTGATTTATTGGTAAACCCATATTAATTAATCTAGGGAATTGTAAAATTAATTTGGGTGCTTGGGTTAACAGTGGCTTGGCTGCTTAAATCAAAACTTGTATTAAAGGCACTTACCCAGTCTCCACTGTTGGCAACCATATTATCATCTGCATCATAAATAGCATATAAATAATAAGTGCCTGGATGCATATAATTAAAATTGAAACTGGTATTACCCGCAGAAAGGATTACATATCGTGATCTGTAAATAAGATTCGCTGTACTAAGCGAAAATCCAATAATTAGGGGTTGGGTAGTGATGATAAGGAATACTTTTTTAGCAGGATTGGGACTATATCCACCTGCATAAGTATAGGTAATGTTTGATTGACCTAAATAGGGTTGATCAGCTTCTGGATAAGGATCTCCCGTTAATTGATAAAAGATTCCTTCACTTAAGCCAGTAAAGGAATTACTAAAATCTTTGGTCATCGATTTTATAGGAAAATTAAATTGGGTAATAGCTGGCTGACTAGAAGTGGCATCTATTTTTTTTGCACTCCAGGTCATATGAAGCACTGCATTGGGTAATGTATTGTATATATTGGTGTACGACTTTATATACAGGCTATCTCCTGCATTGCGAAAAATAACTTCGGTATATGCTCTATGGGTACCATTTATTATTTCGGAGAATCTATAATAGTTTTGCGAAGCAGTTTCAGCAACTGAATCACAAATGAAGTAGGAAATTCTTTTTAATCCATTAAATGAACCTCCATTTCTAAAACAAAGGGTATATTCGTTATTGTATAAAACAATAAAAAATGACATATTAATATCATTTAAGGTATCTAATTCATTTTTGGCGGAAATTTGATTTTCGGAGATAGGTCGAAAATCCACAATCCATTCTGAAAAACCACCTAATGGTGTGGTTGAAGTAACGGGTCCATTCCAGATACCCGGAAGTTGTTCAAGTATTCCAAATCCTTTGGTATTATTAATATCCGGTCCTGTTGGTGGGGGATTATCATCGGTACATGCTAGTATGCTAACAACTATAAAAATAATAAGTACTGAATTTCTAAGTTTCATGTAATGATGGGTTGGGTATTTTAGATTTAAATTATACTAATTCATGATAAATGGCATAAAAAAACCCGCATTTGCGGGTTTCAATTTATTTAGCATCGTTTTGGTCCTTTACCTTGAGGAAATTCCCATTGACATCAAAAATATAATATTTGTCTGCGGCTTGCACTGCATAGGTTGCTTCGCCGGTAATGGTCTTATTACGAGTTAAGGTACCTATTTTTTTACCTGATAAATTATTGACAATATAGTTTCGGGCGGCTTCCGGTATTTCGTTTGCTGTGATACTACTTACAAATAGTACCACTTGCCCATCAGCAGAAAATATTACAGAGTTTTCCTGACCACGAACTAAATAGGTGGCTTCGTAATTTCCATCTTCCAATTCCCATTTAGTAACCGTGGTATTCGCATACATGGTTGAAAAATTGGATTTTATAACTGTTGGGACATTGGCTTCCGTTATCGATTGTGCCATTGAATTCAGTTGTAATGCTGCAAGGATTGCTAAAGTTGAAATGTATTTCATGTTTTCTATTTTTATATTTCAAATATAACTTAATTATTTAACAATTATGCCTAAGTTTTACCCCCGGCTGAAACGGTAGCTGCAGTAGGCTAATTTTGGCCTTACTTGATACAGGTGAGTAGACGAAGGAATACCAGCCTGTATTTAGTAAGGCCTAAAGAAGCAGGCTGTACTAAAGTGAAAGACGGGATTGAGGTTTTAAACGTTGCATTGGCCTCATTACTTATTTAAACATTGGTGAACGGCCTGATGCCATGATTGTATTAGTTTTTGGCTGTTAACGGCAGACATGGTTGGTTTAAAAATTGTTTTTTGAGATGAAATTTGGCTGATTTCTTGGGTTGATTTCCA
>JBEIQI010000289.1:0-3430 GCA_040376605.1 Flavobacteriales bacterium
AGGCAACATTGGAACAGCTTTAGCGGAAGGCTTTTCAGGAATCGTGGATAAACAAAACATCCTCCTCAGCCGAAGAAACCTGGCACCCTTGGCAGATCTTAAATTAGCCGGCTACCAAATTACCCAATCAAATATCGAGGCTGTAAAGGAAGCTGATATCATCTTATTGGCTGTATTGCCTCAGCAAATCAACCAGGTTTTAAAAGAAATTGCGCCGGCCTTGAACACCAATAAAGCCATTATTGTTTCAACCGTTACTGGCATAAGTATTCAGAACATAAGAGATATTCTTGGAGAAAATGCCAAAGTAGCCCGTGCCATGCCCAATACAGCACTTTCCTTGCGACAAGCAATGACCTGCATAGCCTTTGATGGAATGAATGTGAATGAACAGAAATCCATTGAAGAATTATTTAATCAGGTAGGAACCACCCTTATTATCAAAGAGGAAATGATGACCGCTGCCACAGCTTTATGTGCTTGCGGAATAGCATTCTTTATGAGGGCCATTCGTTCGGCCTCCCAAGGTGGAATAGAGATGGGCTTTCATGCCGAAGAAGCTTTACAATTGGCAGTTCAAACAGCCAAAGGAGCGGCTCTATTATTAGAAAAGGAACATGCCCACCCCGAAAAGGAAATAGATCGGGTAACTTCACCCAAAGGATGCACCATTGCAGGTCTAAACGAAATGGAACACAATGGCTATAGTTCGGCCATGATTAAAGGATTACTTACCTCCTTTCATAAAGCCAACGAATTATATAAAAATTAGAAAGGTGATTCGGTTTTTATCGAATTTTACCAAAATTCATGAGCATGGCAAACCCAATGTTTCCGAACAAAGTAGGACCATTATCACTAAATCCGCTGATGGATGCATCAGAAGTGAGTCCGGTTTCTTTTAATTTGAATTGATGCGTATTAAAGCTGAGTCCTAAAACCAAACCTACCGCTATCTTGCGATTTTGGGTAGGGTAATAATAAAAACTTTGGTTGGTTTGAGCCGCAAATCCCCAATCAGACCATGAATTTCGGCCAGTATCTCCAATTCCCTTGGATGGTAACTCCAGGTTATTGTATTGAACATAACCAAACCCCATGAATAAGGAGGGTATATAAGCAAATCTCTCCCCCATTTTTACTTCATAGCTCATTTGTAATCCGCTATTGATATGGGTAACCAATGGATTGGCCAGATTTACCCTGCCTGCATAATATTCGAATCCAGCATATTTTACAAATGGCCCCATGTAGAAATTCTTATGAACCTTTACACTGTACCAGATATTTGCTTGAATAATTCCATTAAAAGCCTGAGAATTCGCAGGATTAAAGAAATAATGTGGGGCAGTTACTTCAATATTAAATTGACTTCTGTATCCTTTGGCTGGGGCAGGTCCATCACCTTCCAAATCCACCAAAACATCCGTTCCATCTTCCTTCAGCTTGGTATTTTGGGAGTAACTATTCCCAACTAACAAACCTAAAGCCAATATGATGAGCAAGCGCTTCATGTATAACCTTTCAACTATAGATTGCATAGTTAACGAAAAAGTTGCAGCCTTATGCGTTTTGATCAAATAAAGTTTTGACATTCTTTCGATAAACCACCAAAAGAATGAGCATAAAAACCACAAATTGAATAAAAAACTCTAAAAGAATCCGATCTCCGGTGGGCTTTGGAATTGCATATAACGTGGGTCCACTTAACGAGCTCCCCGGAAAGGTAGATATGGTGGACAAATAAAGATTATTGATCAAATGAAAACCCCAACCAAATTCAATTCCTTTACTTAACATTACACTCATCCCTATCATAACGCCCGATCCAATATAGATGATTCCCATTTTCCAAAAATCAATGATCATTTCCGAATTTCCGAAATGAAAAAGTCCGAAAATGGAGGCAGAAAATAATAATGCCAACCATTTGTTTTTTGTAGCAAGGCCGATTCCCTGATACAAATAACCCCTAAAAAACAATTCTTCGGATAAGGTTTGAAGTGGAATAAAAATAAGTGCAACGGGTAAATAAATCCAAAACTTAGCCGGATTAAAAACCCATTGGTGATAAGTTGGATTAATGGCATGAATGATTAAATCCGAAACAACGAATAAAATAATAGAAATCACGAGGGCCAATAGAAAATGCCTCGACCTGAATCGATCCTGATCACTCCATAAACTATAAAATTTTCTTCGATGGATAAATTTAATGGAGAACCATAAGGCTAAAATGAGAAATACAAATCCCAACATCAATAAACTAAAACTTATGGGGTAAGAAAAATGTCCCATGAGTTTTTCTACTGAGTTTAAATCCCCGGATGACAGCGCCTCTTCCCCATTAATAGCCTTCTTAATATAGATCGCCATTCCTAATGGTAATGACTGACCTGCCACCAAGGCGCCAACGCATAAAAAAATGGTAGCAATAAATGAAAGAGCAGAACGGTTTCCCTGTTCTGCTCTTTTAATATAAGATAAACTCATGTTGGTTTATTGAATCACAATTTTCTTAGCAAAATAATGTACTCCATCATTTAATTGAACGAAATAAATTCCTGATGCAAAGGTAGAAGTAGTGATGCTAAAATGATTGGCACCAATCCCTACCTGAATATTTTGCTGTTGAATAAGTTTTCCATCAACATTCACGATATCCATGTTAAATTGCGCATTTATATTAGATGAAATATTTAAATTAACTAAGTCATCGGCAGGATTCGGAAATAAAACAATATCATTAAATGATAAGTCATCTAAACCTAAACAACCGCTTACCAATAAATTATCGGTGGTTTGATTTGTACATCCTAAAATATCAGTATAAGTATAGGTTAAAGTATAATTTCCAACACCTACCGTAGGATCGAAATTACTGCCGGTTACCCCAGTACCTGAATAAGTTCCACCAGCAGGAGAACCTCCGGTTAATGGCACATTGCCATATGACGAACAAACTGAATCTGTAGTAAAATTAAAACCTACTGTCGGACCCGAATTTACTGTGATGGTTAAAGTATCATAACCCGTACATCCACCGGCTGCAGTATATTCATAAATGATTTGATGATTTCCTAAGCCTGCTACTTGTGGATAAAAAGTACCCGCAGCATCTACATAAGGACTTCTAAATTCACCACCAGAAGGCGTTCCAACAATAGCCACAGAATCTAAAGATATACATACTGTATCAAGAGCGGCTGATACGGTAACTGCAGGAGTAGTTGATAATCCTAAGGTTAAAATAGAAGAAGTGGCAGAAGGATTTACTCCACAAGATGGATTGGTTACGGTTAACTGATAATTTCCGGCAGCCGAGGCCAAATAAATTGAATCTGTTGCCCCACCTATTGGAGAACCATTAAATGACCATTGATAAGTGAGCCCAATACCAGGAGCTGAAGTAAGTTGAATAGGATTACCA
>JBEIQI010000233.1:0-5027 GCA_040376605.1 Flavobacteriales bacterium
AAGTATGATTAACTATACCATTACCATACCGGATAGAGCCGAGCGTACACGTGCATCAAGAACGATTATTCAAATAATGGCCCAAAACACTCCAAGTTTAAATAAGGACCAAGAAGATTTTTATCATATGTTATGGGATCATTTGCATGTTATTGCGAAGTTCCAATTAGAAGTGGATAGTCCCTATGATAAGCCTACACCGGAGGATTTGGTGAAGCAACCTAAAAAATTAAAATATCCAAATAAAAGGATTAGATATAAACATTACGGCAAAAATGTTGAATACTTTATTGAAAAGGCCAAAAAAGTAACCGATCCCGAAAAACGTGATATGTTTATTGAGGCCCTGGCTAATATGATGAAAAAGGCATATTTAAGCTGGAATAGAGATTCCGTTAATGACGAGCTTATTAAGGACCATTTGGCCGAAATGAGTAATGGAGAATTAATTATTACAGATAAACACCGGATTAGTTCAACTAGCGAAATTCTTGGAATTACGGCCCAAAGGCCCAAAAATAAATTTCAACAAAAGAAGTTTCATAAAAATAATAACAACCGCAATAATCAAAGCAATAATAACCGCAACTTTAAGGGCAATAACAACTTCAAGAAAAAGAACTTCTAATGGAAGGGTTTTTTAGGGGGTAACCCTTCTGAAACTATTATCTTGAACCTTAAAACATAAAGCTGTGAGTACATTCGTAATTGAAGGAGGTTATCATTTAAAAGGTGAAATTACCCCGCAAGGCGCTAAAAACGAGACATTACAAACCATTTGTGCTGTATTGTTAACCGATCAAAAGGTTACTATTACCAATATCCCTGAAATACACGATGTAATGAAACTCATTGAAATTTTAGGTGATATGGGGGTGAAGATTAATAAAACAGCCCCTGGTACCTATGAGTTTCAAGCAGATAATGTGAAATTGGATTATCTTCAAACCCCACATTTTAAAGAAAATGCAGGTCGGTTAAGAGGGTCTATTATGTTATTAGGTCCCATGGTAGCTCGATTTGGCCAAGGATATATTCCTCGTCCAGGCGGAGACAAAATTGGAAGAAGGAGGTTAGATACCCATTTTATTGGGCTAGAAAAGTTAGGGGTGATCATGGATTTTGAACCTAACTCAGTTTTTTATAAAGCGCATGCCAAAAAGCTGGTAGGGACCTATATTCATATGGATGAAATCTCTGTAACTGGCACGGCAAATGTATTAATGGCCGCTTGTTTAGCTGAGGGCAGAACTACCATTTACAATGCTGCTTGTGAACCTTACTTGCAGCAACTTTGCAAAATGTTAAATAATATGGGAGCTAATATTTCTGGGATTGGCTCTAACTTATTAATTGTGGAGGGGGTAAAATCTTTGGGTGGTTGTATTCATCATACTTTGCCTGATATGATTGAAGTAGGCAGTTTTATTGGATTAGCAGCGCTTACCCAATCAGAAATAACCATAAAAAATTGCAGCATACCTGATTTAGGGGTGATTCCAGATATGTTTGAAAAGCTCGGCATTATTTTGGTCAAAAACGGAGATGATATTATTGTTCCCCAGCAAAAAAGTTACGATATAGATACCTTCATGGATGGATCAATCCTTACGGTTTATGATGCTCCCTGGCCTGGTTTTACTCCGGATTTAATTAGTATCGTTTTGGTAACTGCCATACAAGCCAAAGGCTCTGTATTAATTCATCAGAAGATGTTTGAAAGCAGGTTGTTTTTTGTGGATAAATTAATTGATATGGGAGCACAAATTATTTTATGTGATCCTCACAGAGCAACGGTTATTGGTTTAGATAGAAAATATCCACTAAGAGGGATTGAAATGACCTCTCCCGATATTCGTGCAGGTATGGCATTATTAAATGCTGCATTAAGTGCGGAGGGAACCAGCAAGATCCATAATATCGAACAGATTGATCGAGGCTATGAGAAAATTGATGAACGATTGAATAAACTGGGTGCTCGAATTACGCGTATTAAGAATTAATCTGCTAAATATTTTTAACGTTTCATTATCATGGCCAGCAGCCATTCCTTTGAATTGGTATCATTTTTGGATATATTTGTTGTATAAATAATTGAATATGAAACGTAGTAACATTATAACCATTTCCATAGTTCTTATTTTAATTTGCAGCGGATTTGTCATTAAAGGTTCTATTAATTCAGGGACCCGTAATAACAATATAGGCTTGAATATTGGGGATACAGCTCCGGAAATTGTTCAAGCTGGTGTGGATGGGAAGGACATTAAGTTATCATCTTTAAAAAATAAGATTGTATTGATTGATTTTTGGGCAAGTTGGTGTCGTCCGTGCAGAATGGAGAATCCTAATGTTGTAAATGCCTATAATGAATTTAAAAATAAAAAATTTAAAGGAGGCAAAAAAGGGTTTGCTATATTTTCTGTTTCCTTGGATCAGAATGCGGATTCATGGAAGCAAGCAATTACCCAAGATGGTCTTATTTGGAAAGAACATACCAGTGATTTAAAGGGCTGGGCAAATGCGGTAGCAAAAACCTATCAAATTAGCTCAATTCCGAATAATTATTTAATTGATGGTAAAGGGGTGATCATTGCAAAAAATCTTCGTGGTGAAAATTTAGGGGCTGAATTAACTAAGCTACTTCAATAAGTCACCTGATTAATTTATGGATTGTAAAGCGGATTATATCCGCTTTTTTTTGCTTTATAAATTACAATAGTTGGGTTTGGAAAACCAGCATAAAGTTTGAGGTAATAACAAAGGATAAAGGCAATACAGGTGGTTTCTTTGGGCAAGTCAGGATTTTATGGGTTACCGCATAAATTGGCATTAATCCCACTATATACTGCATGCCTTTAAAAAATAACGATTTATAACCAATTTATCCTCTTTAATTAATGTAATTTTGCAGGAATTTTGGGAGGATACATATGTCAAAAAAAATTGACCTGGAGGATCTCGATCCACAGGAATTTATTATCATTAAAGGTGCCAGGGTACATAACCTTAAAAATATTGATTTAGCCATTCCGCGTGATAAGCTAGTGGTAATTACGGGCTTATCTGGTTCAGGAAAATCCTCTTTGGCATTCGAAACATTATATGCTGAAGGTCAGCGCAGGTATGTCGAAAGTTTATCGGCTTATGCACGGCAATTTTTGGGGAGGCTGGATAAACCAGATGTGGATTACATTAAAGGGATTTCGCCTGCAGTGGCCATTGAACAAAAAGTAAATACCCGAAACCCAAGATCTACCGTTGGCACCAGCACTGAGATCTATGATTATCTTAAATTATTATTTGCCCGGATAGGTAAAACCATTTCACCTGTTTCAGGGAAGGAAGTAAAACGACATACTGTATCAGATGTAGTTGATGTGTTAAGTGCATTAAAGGAAAATACCAAAGTGTACTTAACAACTCCCATCCAGGTAAAAGCTAAAAGAACCATTAATCAGGAGCTGGGAATTTTACAACAAAAGGGGTTTTCAAGAATTTTGGTGAAGGGGGAAGTTCAGAAAATTGAAGATGCATTGCAATTGAAAAAGATGCTCCACGACCATGAGGTAGAAGTTTTAGTAGGTCGATTGGCGGTTTCTAAAGAAGAAGATTTTTTTGGGGAAGCAGCCGATATGGTTAATATGGCCTTTGGTGAAGGACATGGCGAATGTCTACTGCATATCCTGGATGATAAAAATGCTATTAAAAAAACGCAATTATTTTCTACCCGCTTTGAGTTAGATGGAATTACGTTTGAAGAACCAACTGAACATCTATTTAGTTTTAATAATCCTTATGGCGCCTGCAAAACTTGCGAAGGGTATGGGAAGGTTTTAGGGATTGATGAGGATCTTGTAATACCTGATAAATCTTTAAGTATATACGAGGGGGCTGTTTCGTGTTGGAAAGGAGATAAATTAAGCGAATGGCAAAATCATTTCATTAAAAAAGCTATTGATTACGATTTCCCCATTCATAAACCTTATTACGATTTATCTGCCGCCCAACGAAAGCTCCTATGGGAGGGAGGTCGCGAAATTGAAGGGATTAATCATTTTTTTAAAATGGTTGAAGAGAATTTGTATAAAATTCAATACAGAGTCTTATTATCTCGATACAGAGGAAGAACAACTTGTCCGGATTGTGAAGGAACCAGATTAAGAAAAGATGCCGGTTATGTAAAGGTTTCAGGGCATTCAGTTATTGAAATGGTATTAATGCCTGTTCAGGAATTGAAAGATTTATTTAATGATATAACGCTAGATGCACATGATAAAAAAGTTGCTTCCAGAATCCTTATTGAAATCAATAATCGATTAGGTTATCTCTGTGATGTTGGATTAGGTTATTTAAACTTGAATCGATTGTCATCTACACTTTCTGGAGGAGAATCTCAAAGAATTAATCTGGCGACTTCTATTGGTAGTAGTTTGGTAGGATCGATGTATATCCTTGATGAGCCTAGTATAGGATTGCATTCAAGAGATACAGAAAGATTGGTTCATGTGGTAAAAAATTTGAGGGATGAAGGGAATACTGTTATAGTTGTGGAACATGATGAGGAGTTTATGAAACAAGCGGATGAACTCATTGACATGGGTCCGGAAGCAGGTATTCATGGTGGTCAGGTGGTGTTTCAAGGAACGCATAAGGAAGTATTGCGTGAAAAGGATAGCTTAACTGCGAAATACCTAACAGGCAAGATGAAGATTGAGGTTCCTAAATTGAGGAGAACATGGACTAAGTATATAGAGATTACCGGAGCCAGAGAGAATAATTTGAAGAATATTGATGTGAAGTTTCCGCTGGGCGTGTTAACCGTAATTACAGGTGTTAGTGGCTCCGGGAAAACCAGTTTGGTAAAAACTATTTTGGCTCCTGGTTTAAAGAAAATGTTTGGAGCTTATAGCGAAAAAACAGGAGATCACGATCGAATTGCCGGAAATTTAAAGGAAATTGCTGGTGTTGAAATGGTGGATCAGAATCCAATTGGAAAATCAAGTAGATCGAATCCGGTAACCTAT
>JBEIQI010000291.1:0-3384 GCA_040376605.1 Flavobacteriales bacterium
GAAAATACAGGTGATTTACCATCCCAAGCCAAAGTTCCGGCATCCTTGGATTTGCGAAGCTGCACTGAAACAGGGAAGTTGGTATTAAGTACCGACATACAAACGGCAAAATTGGAACTTACCCCTTTCACCACACCGCCAATTCCAGATGGCGTTATGATCCCCATCCCAGGATGAATCCCTTGAGATGATCCTGCATCAATGGTAAAATAGTTCTGTGACTCATTTACAGAGTTATTGATTACACGGCATGGGGTGTATGTAAATACCTGCTGATAAGCAGAATCAATCCCTTTAGGCATTGCTGCAAAATTTCTCCAACTGCTCTCCACTAATGCATGTAGCCTCAGGTTTTCCTCAGCCAAAATCTCATTTTCCTTTTTTAAATAAAAATATTCGCGGAAACCTCCATAAAATGAATATATGGAACCCGTTACTTCATTAGTAGAATTAAGAAAGGCAACTTTTTGGAAATTAGTTCGTCGCAGAATAAAGAGGAAGGCAACCATTTCTAGCAACAAAAAAAGGAGTATAAATCCAAATTTTTGAAGTAAAGCAGAAAGATTGCGCATCTAATTTCAACGTTGTTTTATTTAATAAGAAACGAAAATTTATCAATATTCTTTAAGGCAATACCAGTACCTCTAGCCACGGCGCGTAATGGATCATCCGCCACATGAACAGGAAGTTTGGTTTTCATACTGATACGTTTATCTAATCCCCGCAATAAAGCCCCACCACCAGCAAGATACAATCCATGTTTATAGATATCAGCCGCCAACTCGGGTGGCGTTAACTCTAGGGCACTCAAGATGGCCGCTTCAATTTTAGTTAAGGTTTTATCTAAGGCATAGGCTATCTCCTGATAAGAAACCATAATCTCCTTTGGAATACCTGTCATTAAATCACGACCATGTACCGGAAAATCTGGTGGAGGGTTGTCTAACTCCTGCATAGCAGACCCCACTTCAATTTTAATTCTTTCAGCGGTTCGTTCACCAATGGTTATATTATGCTGCCTACGCATATAATCTTCAATATCATGGGTTAAATCGTCCCCAGCAACCCGAATAGATTTATCGCAAACAATACCACCCAACGCAATTACCGCAATTTCACTTGTTCCACCACCGATATCAATCACCATATTCCCCATAGGCTCTTCTACATCGATACCAATACCAATTGCGGCCGCCATGGGCTCATGAATTAAATAAACTTCCTTCCCACCTGCATGTTCTGCACTATCCTTTACAGCTCTTTTTTCCACTTCGGTAATCCCAGAAGGGATACAAATCACCATTTTCAAGGTAGGTTTCATAAACTTTCCCTTGTTATAAATCTTCTTGATCATCCCTCTGATCATTTCTTCTGCAGCATAGAAGTCCGCAATAACGCCATCTTTCAGCGGCCTAATGGTTTCAATATTGGCATGGGTTTTACCATGCATCAGTAAAGCCTCACGTCCAATGGCTATTACTTTGCCTGTTTTTCGATCAACAGCAACAATGGAAGGCTCGTCAACGACAACCTTATCATTACTAATAATCAATGTATTAGCGGTACCAAGATCAATGGCAATTTCCTGCGTGAAAAAATCAAATAGACCCAAAATATTCGAGTTTTAAAGAGTTGAGATTACTAAGTAAAATATTGTTTAGAATTTTAACAAAAAAACTTATGCAAAATTAATTTTTTTTTGTTCTTACTTTTTATTTTAAGCATAAAAATATTAATTTTTTAATTAGGTGCTTAAATCAGTTAACCTTTTGCAGGAGAATGAATCTAAATAAACAAGGGTTTTAAAAACTAATAAAAAAATGCAAAAGCATAAGTTGTTGAAAACAATCCTAATGTTTAAAATGACGAACCCCAGTTAACACCATCCCAATATTATTGGCATTGGCTGCATCAATACTTTCCTGGTCTTTTATGCTACCTCCTGGCTGAGAAATTGCTGTAATACCCGCCATGGAAGCAATTCCAACGCAATCCGGGAATGGAAAAAATGCATCAGAAGCCATCACAGACCCCTTTAAGTCAAATCCAAACTCCCCGGCCTTTTTAATAGCTTGTTGCAATGCATCAATTCTACTGGTTTGACCGCAGCCCATCCCAATCAACTGTTTGTTCCTTACCAAGGCGATTCCATTTGATTTTAGATGTTTCACCGCCTTAATAGCAAATTCCAAGTCCGACATTTCTTGATCCGATGGACTTTGTGTTGTAACTACTTTAAAATTACCCAAACCTTCAGCACTTCTGTCGAAATCCTGCTCAATTACTCCATTTAATAAGGTTTTGGACATTTTAAAATATGGAACCAGAGTCTTTTGTTGAATAATAATTCGGTTCTTCTTTTGCTTCAGTAATTCTAATGCATCCGGATGGTAACCAGGAGCAATCAACACTTCGAAAAATAAGCCATGCAATTCATTGGCTGTTTCCACATCAATGATGGCATTGGCCGCTATCACACCTCCGAAGGCAGAAGTGGGATCACATGCAAAAGCCCTCTTGTATGCATCACAAATATCGGTTCCAGCGGCTAATCCACAAGAATTTGTATGCTTGATAATGGCAACGGTAGGTTCAAAAAATTCCTGTATCAGTTGAATGGAAGCATCAATATCCACCAAGTTATTATAACTAAGCTCTTTCCCATTTAAAATGTCAAAAATCTCATCCAAATTACCATAAAACTTAGCTTGTTGATGCGGATTTTCTCCATATCTCAAGACCTTTGAGGGGTATTTTAACTTGTAATCACCAGCTCCTTCAATATGTCCATGTAAAAAATAAGATTGAATCAATCCATCATAATAAGAAGAAGTAGCAAATGCATTCGTGGCAAAATTCTTTCTATCTTCAATATCAGAAGTTCCATTTTTACTATTCAACAAATTCAGTAAAGCCGAATAATCATTTCTAGATGATACAATAATGGTATCCTCAAAATTCTTCGCAGCTGCTCTAATTAATGAAATACCCCCAATATCAATTTTTTCTATAATCTCATCCTGATCCTTGGTAGCTTTAACTGTTTCCTCAAAAGGGTACAAGTCCACAATCACCAAATCGATGGAAGGAATTTTGTATTGTTCTTGTTCCAGCAAATCCTGATCATTGTCTCTTCTATATAATATACCTCCAAAAATTTTCGGATGAAGGGTTTTCACTCTTCCCCCAAAAATGGAAGGGTATTCAGTTAAACTTTCAACTGGAGTTGCGGTTAACCCTAAACCTTCAATAAATGATTGAGTACCACCTGTAGAAATGAGTTCCACCCCTAATTCATGCAATTTATGCAGAATAGATGCTAAACCATCTTTATTATAAACGGAAACTAAGGCCGAATGTATCTTTTTGGTGGAATTCATAATA
>JBEIQI010000311.1:0-3040 GCA_040376605.1 Flavobacteriales bacterium
TCCTGCGAAAAACAACATTGAAAAGCAAGTCAAATATTTAATTGTTTTTGGTGGATATCCCTCTTTTCATCAACTTTTTCACCCCTTGTTCCATGGGTTGCAAAATGGCAGCCAACAATATATTCATTCCCAGCTGGAACACTGGTATTCCGTTGGTTAATGGATTAATATAAGCCGATAAATAGAATATAAAGGATTCAAACAAAATGATGATGGTAAGAAAAGTCATGATTTGTCCAAACCGATTGTTAGAAGATCGGGATGAAAAGGCAAAACTAAGCACCACAATGGTTCCAAACACCAGCACTTCTAGTATATAGAACCAAATTTTTTCCCAAAATGGTTTTTCGATATGGATAAAAACAGAAAGTTGATTGGTTTCATAACCATCAGAATCGATTGCCCGGGCAATAAACTCATAATCACCAGGGGTAAGATTGGTATAATTTACTTCACTTAAATAAGCATAAGGCATAAAATCTTTATCATATCCCTTCAGCATCCATGAATATTTAACTTTGGCAGCATTCATAAAATCCAAAGCCGCCAAATCAATGAGTAAATTATTCTCATTATAATCCAAATAAATTTCAGGAATTGAATCGGTAAAATAGTCTTCCTTAAAATAAACTTTTTCTCTAAACGAAATCTTTTGTAACCGCAATTGGGTATGCTTGTTTTTGGGTTCCAATTTATCGAGATCGATTTTATACATATTGTTTACCGACCCAACCCATAAGTGACCTTGATCGCTTAATAACAAGGAACGCAAATTGGCACCCACAGTAATAAAGCCTTCATCATAACCAATGTATTTAAAAGTTCTATTCTCCAAATTAATACAGGTCAATCCACGGTCATGTCCTATCCATATTCTATGTTCATCATCCTGAACAATGGAACTAGGCATATCCGCATTGAGTCCATTTTTCGAATGTAAAACCAACCTATTGGTTCCATCCCAAACAATTAATCCTGCGTTAGTGGCGAACCAGTACAAATGATGGTAGGTGTCATAATAGCCTTCTAATAAATTATAATGTTCCGGGTTTATTTGCTCTTTAAGATTGGTAGCCACACCATTCTTCCATTTAAATATCTCACCTTTATCACTTAAAATCCAATGAAAATTTTCAGTATCAACAAAAACCGTTCGGTAAAATCCATCGGGTATTCCTTTCAGTCGTTCTGGATAATTTATACCGGGAGTAATTTGATAACATCCCTGATCAGATAATATCATTACTCTATTGCTATCAATAAATTCAATATCATAAATGAGTTTAACATCCTTCTTTTCGGGCTCGTAGCTATGTATTACTTTGTTGTCCCTCATCCAGTAAATATTCCCTGTGGCGCTGGTAAACAAAGTTTGGTTATATACTTTACTGTAAACGGTAGCATAAGCCGTAACAATATCCTTTATGCCTGGCTGATCGAACTTATTGAACTTTCCATTTTCAAAATAAAAATATCCATTTAGCTCGGTGCCAAAAATCAACCTACCCCTATTGTCTTCCACAATATCCAAAATCATCGAACCAAAAACGAGTTCATTTTGATGATCATACATGGTAATACCGCGGGTATCATATTTTACTACCCCACCCCCACCAGAGCTAAGCCATATATCATTCGATTCATCCTCATAAACATCCCAAAATTGAGCATTTTTTATCCCATTCGATCTATCTAAATAGGCGATAGAATCTTTATCCAGAATCATTAACTTGTCGGCAGTGGCCAGATAGAGTTTTCCATCCTGTTTACCAACATGCATATCGAAAATAATAGTACCCGGTGGTAATAAATTTGAGCAATCCACTACCGAATCCCCTTTTACCTTCACCAAAAAATAGGCACCTCCCCCCCAAACAAAACCGTCTTTATCTTCGGCTAAAGAAGTAAATGTATAATTAACACTATACATCAATTCGTAAGCATAATTATTTTGCTTATTAAATTTACCAATACCTCCAATCGCTGCTACCCAAATATCACCATTACTATCCTCCATTAAACACCATGGATTAAAAAATGGTTTACCATTCCCATCCTTCAATACAAGGGGCTCTTTTCCTTTTTCAAGCCGAATTACACCCATGTCTTCTGATGCAACCCACATATCCCCATTCGTTGAAATGGTTAAACTCCTTACATAATTCGAAGGAAATCCATTGTTGGTGTTATATGCATGAAATAAAGTACCATCAAACCTGGCGATGCCTCCGCCATAGGTTGATATCCACATATTATTGTTCGCGTCAAAATCTATATCCATTACATAATTTCCCGAAAATCCATCGCGTACAGTATAATACTTAAACTCAGTGCCATCATATTTAACCAAAGCGGCATCCGATGCAAGCCACATATAACCTTGCTTATCTTTGGCAACTTCATAAAAAGCAGATTTGGTGAGTCCATCATCAAAATCAAGCACCCGGAGTGGATATTGCTGAGCCCATGCTAAGGATTGAGCTATGGTTAAAATCAATAAGGTTAGGAAGGTTATTTGAACTCGGTTTGCGAATCTAATCATCAATTAATTTTTGATAAGGTTATTCGATGAGGTTCATCTATTGCTCAAAGTTAACTTTTTTTTATTAGGCCAATCAATCCGCCTGCCTTGCCTGTCAGGCTTTTGGCAGTTATCCTCGGTTTTCCTGTGGTTACGCGAAACAAATAGGGCCATTAGTGCAGTCATCGCCGGTTTATCAAGTACAAAATCCCCTCAACCCGTTGGGGGACCGCTCCCAAACTAATTCAAGCTTTTCAGCAATAGACCAAATAAATCATTATACCTTACTGCTAAAGTTTGCTGGTAACAATCCATTAGTTTGTTGTACCTTACATCCAAAGAGATAATAATGGCAACTATTAAATACCAACTCATCCAGGAAATTGAAGGGATAGATGATGAAATTCTTTTAAAAGAAATTTTCATTCTTCTTCAGGATGTAAAAGGTTTAAAAAAATATGTTCAACTTTCAGAAGAACAAAAGAAACAAATTGAAGTTGCTCGGCAGGAATATCTAAA
>JBEIQI010000355.1:0-2224 GCA_040376605.1 Flavobacteriales bacterium
CATTTGAAAATTCAATACTGTTATCTCCCGTTATAGTAAGCGTATAGGGGCCTCCTGCTTTCATGGGTTTAAGCTTTACCGCCCATTTTCCATCGCTACCAGCTACAGTTTCGGCACGATTAACGCCTAATGTTACGGTTACTCTTTCGCCTTTAGAAGCATTTCCCCAGACAGAAATTTTTACACCCCTTTGCAATACCATGTTATTACTAAAAAAATTGGGGAGCGTTACAGCAGCATTCAAATTTGAAAAGGATGCGCTAAAAAACAATACGGATAAAATTTTAAAATAATGGGGCATAAAGAAAGGCTAAGAATTAGTATTAATGATTATGCGGTGTAACGCTTATTTAAAAGGATGAGGACCCATTTCTAACTCAAGAGTACCTCCTCCTGTAATTTCCTGGTGGCTTATCCAGAAGCGGTTTAATGGTTTACTATTCAATTTTATAGACTGAATATATATGTTCTCGCTGGAGTTATTGTTAGCAACAATGGTAAATTTATTCCCATTATAGTATTCTTTGTCCAGTGATATTTCAATCTTATTGAATACCGGACTTGTAATCTGATACTTATTGTCTCCAGGGCAAATCGGGTGAATACCCATTGCAGATAATACATACCATGCAGATAATTGCCCTACATCATCATTGCCACACAATCCCATTACACCGGAACCATAGGCATTTTTACTGATTTTTCGGGTCCACTTTTGAGTTAACCAGGGCATACCGGCCTCGTTAAACATAAATGGTACCTGATGTACGGGTTCATTGGGATGATTATAAAAATTATTCCACCGAAAGTTATCCGGTGATTTTTCAAAAAAATTAATCAACTCCGTGTTAAATGTTTCTTTACCCATCAAAGCAATCAACCCTGGAATATCATGAGGTACAAACCATCCCTGCTGGTATGGATTTGACTCAACAGCCCCCTGACCATGTTTTTCCTTGTTTACCCATGCACCCCATGTTTTATCCTTGTTTCTGCTCCTGAACCATTTAACATCATCGTTCCATATGTTTGTATAGGACTTGCTCTTCAGATAATATTCGGCGGCAATGTCCTTTTTGCCTTGGCTTTCAGCAAATCGTCCCAGGCACCAATCGGAATAGCAATGCTCAAGCGTTGTGGAGATACCACCAGGAACATATCCCAGTTCACCATTCCCATTTTTATCAACCGTGTTTTTACTAAACTCAAATGCTTTTTTAATATCGAACTTCCTGATCCCCTTTTCATAAGCGTCTACAATTACTGACACAGCGGGGTTTCCAATCATTACATCTGAATATGCATTTACCATTTCCCATCGGGGGAAAGACTTTCGTCCACTTAGTTCGGCCATCTGGATCAATGAATTAACCTCATCATTTACCAATGTGGGATTTATAAGTGTCTGTAAAGGAAACTGGCTTCTAAAAACATCCCATCCACTAAAAACTGTCCGGTAGGTAAAGTCTTTAGCAACATGGATTTGTTTATCTGCACCAATATAGTTTCCATTAACATCAGAGAAGTTACGCGGATCGACCATGGTATGATACATTGCTGTATAAAAGATGGTTTTATCATCTTCAGTTCCCCCAGTTACATTAACTTTTGATAATGCATCAGACCAAAGCGAACGATTATCATTTACCACCTTATCGAAATCCCAGTGAGGAATGTCATGTTCCAGGTTTTCTTTAGCGCCTTCCATGCTGATAAAGGAAATACCGCTTTTCATTTGCACTTCTTCTCCCTTTTTAGTCTTGAATTCGGTAAAAAACCCAAGATGTTTTCCTTTATCTTCCGTTATTCCATAAGTCACCTTTGCATTGGCAATTACTTGCTGATAAGCATCGCTGGAAACTTCATCATTTTTTCTTTTCCATTCAGAGGGGATAGAAGCACTCCAAGTACCAAACTTTTTTAATGGCTTGCTAAATTGGCACCAAAAATAGACTGTATAGTTGGTCCTACCCCCTCCATTTCCAAAACCACCCCCTTCAGGAACACATTTCATCCAGCCGGAGATAGTGCTATCATTCACCACTTTAATGTATTGCTCGGTAGATGTTCCGGCGATACGGCGTGCAAGATCAATTTGAATCCTTGAGCTATTGTTCTTGGGAAATGTAAAACGAAGCATACCAGCACGCGGTGCAGCACTTAATTCTGTTTTTATTTGATAATCATCAAGAAAAACGGAATAATATCCAGCTTTTACCTCTTC
>JBEIQI010000243.1:0-4712 GCA_040376605.1 Flavobacteriales bacterium
AGATTAATCAGTTGATCCCTTATTATCCATAACAAACAGGTCTGGATAAATACGAGGGCCACGATCCATTCCTGCTTCGACATTTTACCAAGTTTATTATATTCATTTACAATTAATGATCGGGGAATCGCATGTTTATCCATTTTATTGGGATATAAAACGAAAGTGAGAAATACATACATGAATGATAAAATGAGCACTCCCATGGGAAAACATATTATAAACCATTGAAAAAAGTCAATTTCAACATTAAAACCTTTTTTCATTAAACTAATGAGTACAATATTCGGAGGGGTACCAACAATGGTCATAATGCCACCAATATTTGATGCATAAGCTACAATGAGCATAAGCACCAGGCTAAAGTTTTTCACCTTACCGCTACCCTTATAATTAGCTTCAATCAAGGCATTCACACTCAATGCAATCGGATACATCATCATACTTGTGGCTGTATTACTAATCCACATGCTGATAAAGGCGGTTGCAATAATAAATCCCAGAATTATTTTGTTTGGTGAAGTTCCGGTAACCTTTACAATACCCAATGCCAATCGTTTATGTAAATTCCATTTTTCCAATGCAAGGCCTAATACAAAACCGCCAAAAAACAAAAAGACGACTTTATCAATATAATTCAAAACTGCCTGATCCCATTTTAAAATATTCATGAGAGGAAATGCAATTAATGGGATAATAGCCACGGGAGCAATAGGAAGAGTCTCAGTAAACCATAAGGATAACATTAAAATAGCGATAGAAAGCACTGTATTAGGTTGTTCATCCAGGTATAACGGATTAATGAAATAATTTAATACACATAAAAGTACACTCACGATTATGGCTAAAATAATCTTGGTGGACTGTTTCATTATTTCTTTCCCTTCAATGTATTGTTCTTCTGCACTTGTAACTCTTCACCTTTGGTCTTATAGGTCCTGGCTTGAGTGGTATCACCTAATGCTTGGTATGACATACCCATATAAAGATATGCATTGATATTATTGGCGTCACAATCAATGGTTTTCTTAAACACTTCAATCGACATGTTGTAATACTTGGTAGCTTCACTAAGGTTATTGGCTCTTTGTGCATCCGATGCATAAAAAATATACGTAGATCCCAAGTTACAAAGCGCATCCCCATAACAAACCGGTGAAATTTCAATGGCCTTTTTAAAGTTGGCCTCGGCCCCTTTTAAATCACCTTTAAAACCTAAACAAGTGCCGTAATTATTAAATACCACCGGATTTATATTATTCATTTCGAGAAACCGCTTAAAATGAACGATGGCCTTATCATAATTGGTTAATTTTAAATATACCTTACCCAATTGAGCATGAGCGTCTAAAAAGGGTTCATAAATGTCGATGGCTTTATTGAGTTCTTTTTCTGCCAACTGAAGAGTTTTTAGTCTTTGTTCATCCGTCTTTAACGACAACGAATCGCCATTGGTTATCATACCAGCATGGTAATAGAGCATGTGAACACTATTTGGAACCGTTTCTAAATCCTTATTAAATAAGGTGGATACATTTTTCCAATCCTTGTTTCGTGAATAGGTTTTAACAGAGAATACCATCAAAACTGGAACTAAAATTAGCCATAGAACTGCTTTTTTAGTAAACACCTGAGCAATATTTTCAGGATGAAGTTTATCTGCCTTCAAAACTTTTACCAACAGAAAAGACAATAGTATAGCAAATCCCAGAGAAGGCATAAACAGCAAACGTTCGGCCATGTTGGTACCAATTAACATAAATACATTACTAACCACCGAAATGGTTATGAAGTAAAACCAAATGCCATAACTCAATGGCGATTTCTTCTTAAATTCTTTAATGGCCATTACTAATGCTCCAATATGAATGAGGAGAGCCAGAATAAATCCAATATTAGCTGCAGATTTTACCAATGGAATGGTATTAAATGAATAATCACTAGAAAGAGGATGTGGGAAAACCAATAACTTTAAATACCTCCCTAATATTTCAATGGCAGTCATTCGTTGAACAGCAAAATCTTTGGATTCGAGCAAAGAATTATCGGGAATAGGTATATTAGTAAGTCCGATAGAACCAATTACACTAAGATGGATATATAAATAAACCCCTGTTATTACAGCCATTACAGCAGTAATCATAGCATTTTGTTTGATCGATATTTTCGATACAAAATACAAACTGATGGGTAATAAAGCCACATAAGTGATGGCGGATTCTTTGGTAAACAAGGCCAATAAATAACAGATTCCAGCAGGTAAAATAAAACTGAGTTTTCCAGAATCCGCATATGATTTTGCAAACCACAATGAACCTAAAATAAAAAACAAGGAGAGTATCTCATCCCTACTTTTAATATTTGCTACTACCTCAGTATGTATTGGATGGAAGGTAAAAAGAAGTGTAGCTATTAAAGCCAAATAATACTGACCCGGAAAAAATCGTCTTAAACCCAAGAATATAAATCCACATAATAAACCATATAATATCACATTAATCCAATGCGACAACCCAGGTTTGCCTTCAGACATTTCATATTCAACAGCAAACATGGCTTTGGTTAATGGTCGGTATAACTTATCTTGCGCAATATAGTTACCATCCCTGTAGCCTGACTTAAAGATTTTGGGTATGGCTTTAGACCCTTCGTTAGTAATTTTATTCTCTACTATCACCGAAAAATCATCTAACACAAAACTATGTCCAACGGTATTTGAATATAAAAAAACACCACAAATTGAAATGATGAGAGCCATCATTAAATCCAACGGTTTCGATTTTTTATTTCCATTGGTTAATGGAGTCTTTTTAACCATTGGAGGGGCTTGCACCTTTCTGGTTGTATTTGAATGTTTGGATTTTTGTTGATTATGTTTGTTCCCTGCCATACTATTTTTTAAATTTATTCAATCGATCATTCTTCTTTTGCAATAACTCATTATACTTTTGCAGATAAGGCTTGGCTTTAATTGAATCGCCTAGGTTATTATAGGTTACCCCAATAAACTGATATGCCTGAATATTATCTTTATTGCAATCAAGGGCTTTATTAAACATTTCAATGGCTTTATTATAGGCAATTACAGATTCTTCTTTTTTCCCTTGGGCAAAATTGGCTACCCCATACATCCCATAAACACTTCCAAGATTCGCCAATGCATCATCATAACAAATTGGACTAATTTCAATGGCCCGTTTAAAGTAAACTTCAGCTGAATCATATTTACCTAGAGCAAAATAACAAGTAGCACAATTATTATAAGTGGTAGGATCCTGGTCATTTAATTGCCATGTTCTGGTAAACTGTTTAATCGCTTTGTTATAATAATCAAATGCCAGAGGGCCTTGCTGTTTTTGCATCGATAATTCGGCCATTTCTTTATAAATCCTACCCAGTGAACTATGAACATTGGGGAATACCTCCAACATACTTTCGGCTTTTAATAATTCCTTTTCTGCCAATTGTAACGTTTTTAGTTTTTCTTCGGAGGTCTTAATGGCTAAAGAATCGGCATTCGTAATCATACCTGCATGATATAATAACATATGCACGCTATTGGGAACCGTTTTAATATCCGCATTAAACAAAGTTGAAACATTTTTCCAATCCTTATTTCTGCTGTAGGTTTTTACCGAGGCAATTAATAAAATCGGAACTAAAATAATCCATAAAGCCATTCTTTTGGTAAATACTTCCGATATATTCGCAGGGATTATCTTCTCCGTTTTCAGCAGTTTATTTACCAAAGACCCAATTAATAAACAAAAGCCTAGAGAAGGCATAAATACTAAACGTTCGGCAAGATTCGTTCCAATTAAGGTAAAAATATTACTTACGATGGAGATGGTTATGAAATAAAACAAAATAGCATAACTGGAAATTAATTTTCTTTTTAAACCCCAGATTGCATAAACCAATAAACCCACATGAATAAGTAATGCTAATAGGAAGCCTGCATGTCCTGCGTCCTTCACAAAAGGTATCGTATCAAAAGAATAATCGCAGGACAATGGATGCGGCAAAATCATTAACTTAAGATACAAACCTAAAATATAAATAGCCGTCATTATCTGTAATGCTTTTGAGTCAGTAGCTTTTAATGAATTATCCGCGACAGGAATTGTTTTTTGAGGTAATCCAATTCCTCCGATTACCGAATAATGTATATATAAATAGAGCCCCGTAATCACCAACATACATACGGTGATAATACCCATTTTGGTCCAACTCGCTTTGGTAATAAAATACATAGATACCGGCAAAAGAGCCATATAGGTAATGGCAGATTCCTTGGTAAACAAGGCTAGTAAATAAAAGGCCCCTGTTCCAATTATCCATTTAAACTGATCTGTATCACCATATTCTTTAGCACACCTAAGCGAAGCGATGATAAAAAACAAGGCTAAAATTTCATCTCTACTTTTAATATTAGCAACGACTTCGGTATGCAAGGGATGAAAAGTAAAAAGTAAGGTGGTAAACAATGCCAGATAAAATTGTCCAGGAAAGAATTTCAATAAACTTAAAAATATAAATGCACATAAAGCACCATACAAAAGAATGTTGATCCAATGCATAAGTGAGGGTTTACCATTTTGCAACTTGTAAAATTCAGCCCCACCAGAAAGGTCGTATTCCACAGCAAACATGGCTTTGGTAAGAGGTCTGTATAAATTATCCTGGGCCGTATAATTACCTTCTCTATATCC
>JBEIQI010000214.1:0-5483 GCA_040376605.1 Flavobacteriales bacterium
CAAGGCTATACCTAACAATCCAATAAACATCCCACTATATTGGAGTAAATATTTACGATCTCTTTGTTGCTGTGCGATTCGTTTTTCTTCTTCTTCCTTTAAGGTCCTATCTCGTTGCGCTTTTTCAATTTCGTGTTGCATCTCTAAGCGACCAATATCCTTGCTTTTATCTTCATTAAATAGGCTATCTTTAGCTATACTAAATTGTTCGTAATGCTTAAATGCCAGTTCGAATCTTTTGGTTTTCGAATAAAGCGAACTAAGCGTTTGATTATTCTCCTTAACCAATTCTAATGATCCGATTTCTTTTGAAATACTAAGTGCCTCCAATAAATATTTTTCTGACTCTTTATATTTGTTTTGCTCTAAATAGATTTGACCAATATTGGTTAAGGTTAAAGCGATCCCGTATTTATTGCCAATTTCTTTGCTTAATACGGAAGATTTATTGTAGTACTCAATAGCCAAATCATAATTCTTGTCCTTATGATAGGCAGCCCCAATATTACTTAAATTATTTACTATCTCACTGCTGTTACCCAGCTCCTCATTCACTTGTAGGGCTTTTAAATAATTTTCCAATGCCTTGGAATAATTCTTTTTTTCATAATAAACAATTCCAATATTATTTAATGTGGAGGCAACAGAATTTAAATTCCCCATATTTTGGTGAAGTTGCAGTGATTTTGAGTAATAATCCAACGCCTTGTCAAAATCTTTTTGATCGTTATAAACTAAGCCGATATTATTTAAACTATAAGCAATTCTCTCTTTATTTCCAAGTTCTACGTTTAATTTTAATGCTTTAAAATAATATTCTAAGGCATTGGCATGATCCCCCTGGAATTTAAAAACAAGTCCAATATTATTATATGATTTTGCTAATCCAACTTTATCATTTTGTGCTTCTCTTAATTTCAAGGCCTTAAAATGATTATCCAATGAAAGTGATGCTTCACCTTTTAGGTAGTATGAATTTCCAATATAATTATAGGAATTAGCAATGCTTTTTTGTGCTGCATTTTTTATAGAATTGTTGCTGGATGTACTTGGGATACTGGCTAAATTAGCTGCGATACTTAAGGCTTGTTCACTAAGAATTATTGACGTATCTGGATTTTGATACATCAAGAAAATGGCCAATGCATGTAAATGGTTTACCTTATTGGTATCCTCCTTATCATTTCGAATTAAATTAGACAGGGAATCAACAGGGGAGACGGATGAACTTGTCTGGGCCAATGCATTAAATGGAATGATCAAGGCTATAAATAGCCAACTTCGATTCAATAAATCACGGTAGTTCAAAGCCATGTTTTTATAATGAGATCGAAGATATAATAAAAATACAAAGAAGCCATCCACACATTTATTAGAACAAACCCTAATCCTCATAGAAGATTAGAGTTTGATCTACCTAGACCAGCTTTATACTGGGGATTTATTTTTTCACCACTTTGGTTCGAGCCAGCTTATTTCCTTCTTTCATTTCAAGGAAGTAAATTCCATTGGGTAAAGAGGTCAGATCCAAACTTAAAAGATGGCCATTTTGATGATTTCTGGACATCATTATTTGTCCAGTAAGGTTCACCAATTGAATGGTGGCATTATTAAATGGAGTATTGGTGGCGATGGCTAATTGATCAGTTGTTGGGTTAGGATAAAGTAGGATGGTATGCTCAAAATCAATATCAGAAATACTGAATAATTGGATGGCATAGCAGCCGGACGTATCAATACAACTAGTAGAACTAATAATTACAGCATAATTCCCATTGGCTGTAGCATCGAAGCTTTGGTTGGTTTCACCAGCGATTGAAGCATATGAGCTATCACAATTAACCCATTGGTAAGTATATCCTGATTGGTTAGCAATAAGTGTTGCGCCACTCTCGAATAATGTGGTATCAATGATCTCACAAATATTATATCTTGCTGCGGCAAAGTGCACATTGGCAATTTGTCCACTACCTGCAACTACAACCCTTTCATCACTTTGAAGAGCTACAGACCAACCAGTATCATCATTTCCACCTATGTCTGTGTTCACTTTACCATCCACATCAAAACTATTATCTAAACTGCCATCGGGGTTATATCGTGCTAAACAAAAGTCCTTATTGGTTACATTAAATCCCACCCCTGCCATCAATATTTTCCCGTCAACTTGAACCGCAACGGAGTAACCTACATCTTCGGCATTAAAAAAATCAGTAGTTACTAAACCATCTGTATCAAATGCTGGGTCCAAACTTCCGTTGGTATTATAACGAGCAATGGCAAAGTCAAAGTCCGTTCCATTATTACTTACACCAGCCAATAAAATTCTACCATCTGCTTGAATGGCGATAGAATAACCTTGATCATCACCAGAACCAAAAGCCGTAGTAACCCTTCCATCCGTATCGAAGGTATTATCTAAACTTCCGTCTGAATTTAATCTTGCTAATGCATAATCGAAATTGGTTCCATTATTGCTCCAGCCACCTACAACAATTTTGCCATCTGTTTGAACTGCTATGGATCTGCCAACATCATCATTGGAAGAGAAACTTATGGTAACTATACCATCTGTATCAAAAGTTAAATCAAGGGCACCAGTCGTATCATATCGTACCACCGCAAAGTCGTTATTTGTGCCGTTATTGCTAAATCCTGCTAATAGAATTTTACCATCCGCTTGCAAAGCAATCGAATGCGACTGATCAATTCCGGCCCCAATGGGTGTAGTTACAATTCCCCCAACTCCAAAAGTATTGTCCAGTGAACCGTTTACATTGTAACGTACCAAAGCAAAATCATTGTTACTACCATTACTGCTAAAACCCGCTACCAAAATCTTATTATCCGATTGTTGAATAACTGCCTGACCAGCCTCATTGGAAGGACCAATGGGAGTAATAACTCCTCCCGAAACGCCAAATGTTGGGTCTAAGGATCCATCAATATTGTAACGAACTAAACCAAAGTCATTGTCGGTTCCATTGCCACTTAAACCTGCGAGAACTAATTTTCCATCAGATTGTTGAATAATAGAGTAACCTTTATCATCACCTATACCTACATCCGAGGTAACTATACCTCCGCCTCCAAAGCTGGCATCAAGTGTGCCCGGTTGAGAATAAATTGAAAGATTGAAACAAACTAGTCCTAAGATGATAAAAACGAAAATCTTCTTTTTCATAAACGCAATTTGGTTGATCAATTTAATAAAATTACCAATAATATTCACTATTAGGCATCAGCAGGTTTTTTAGCAATAGGTGTTCTTACGTTACCATAGAGCAATTGTTTGGCTCTTAACGATTAATTAAGATTTTCGGATGCTATATGCCCAGTAGATGAATATAAATTGAAAAAACAACCTAATCCAGGCAGCCCAAATTGGCATGGTAAAACCTGTATTCGGAATAATTCCATTCATTACCACATGATATATGTGAATCGGAAAAAACGCAATAAGCATTAAAATGATGCAGCCAACAACCCAATTGCGATATCTCGGAAGTAATAAAATGGCAAGACCTAAACCAATTTCGATTATTCCAACGACTAAGTTCAAGTAACTCATTGCAGGGATAAATTGAGGAGACATTGAAATATATAAATCTACGTTGATAAAATGATTAATTCCGGCCAGCGTATATAATAGAGCTTGCAGTATGCTGCTGATTTTTTTTAAATTCATTTTGGCAGCCATTTAACTGAAATTGCATTTAGTTCTTCGGTAAGTTTATCGTATACCTTTAAAGGGATGGAGATTTTTAGTTCAGTACCAAGATCTGTGGAAGCAGCAATTGCAGTAATGATTTGGTATTTCTTGACTATGTTCATGCACTCATTATAGCTAATATATGAAACGAATGTACGTTCATGGATATTAATATCTTTTTCAATGATATCAGCCTTTTCTAAGGCAATTTTGGTGGCCGATTTATAGGCTTGAATAAGACCTGTTGTACCTAAAAGTATACCTCCAAAATACCGAACGACTATTACCGCAACATTTTGGATATGGTAACTAAGGAGTTGGTTTAAAATGGGTTTCCCCGCTGTGCCAGATGGCTCGCCGTCATCACTGCTTCTATCCACAGTATTTGTTTCACCAACGCGGTATGCATAACAAAAATGGCGGGCATTGGGGTGATTATTCCGAAGTTCTTTTAGTGCAATTTTAAAGTCATTTTCTAATAAGACAGGGATAACATATGCGATGAATTTGCTTCCTTTATCTGTAAATAATCCTTCCGTTGCGCGGTTAACAGTTAAATATGAATAGGTTTTGTCCATTAGGCAATGCTCATAAGTATTATTGCCGCTAAAGCCAATACAATCCCAAACCATTGTTTCTTATTCAACCTCTCTTTAAAAATAAGAACTCCAATAATTACAACCAATAACAAAATGCCGATATTTATGATTGTGTAGGCTGTGCTGCTATCCCAAGCTGGATTTTTTAAGGTGCGCAGAAGTAAAAATATCGACAACCAATTAACAACTCCCAAAATAATGCCTCCTATAATATTTTTCAATTTAAAGATTTCCTTTCCGTCAATGAGTCGATAGATTAATACAATTAAACCAAGAATGAAAGCCGCCCCAAATGTGGTCATGGAAAATAAACCTGATCCGCCATTTTTTAAATAAGTTTCTTGGTTATAATTAAGTGATATATCGATAAATCCACCTCCCCAAAATAGGATGATTGGTAAAACGATAAACTTTTTATTTAATTCTTTGGAATTGATTTGGATAATAAGAAAAACAGAGAGTAGAGCCAATAATACTCCAATTATTTTGAATCCATTTACAAGTTCATTCAAGTAAAAAATACCAAATAACACGGTAACTACCAAGCTCATTTTACTTGCTACAGAAGTAACAGATGCACCAATCTTTTGAGCACTTAGCGCCATTATATAAAAATTCGAAATAAATACTAAACCAAGGATACATCCATTGATAAACCATGGTTGATGAATTTGATAAATGATTTGTGAAGAATTTGGCTCATAAATAAAACCAATAAGGCTAGCAACTCCATAATTAACGACGATTGCCTGAAAGGCTGTGATTTTGAGTTTTTCAAATATTTTGAAGCCAATGACTAATAAAGCACAAGCTATTATACAAAGAATCAAATCAAGCATCTATAAGGTATTAAAAATAATTTCGATATTATCCTCCTCCATAAGATAAGTGTTTGACGGAGGTATTGGTATTACCGGTGCGGCAATTCCATTTTCAATGATTAATGAGGTATTGGTTATTATTCTGGCTTCATTCCAAAAGTTATGATCGATAAAAAGTTGCAAAGTTTTTGTTCCACCTTCAACAAGAATGGATTGAATTTTATGCTCGTTACAATGGTTAATGATATCTTGTTTAAATGATTCTTTATTTTCAAAAAAATGCGGATTAAATTGATGTATTTTATAATGACTTGGTATACTTTGTTTTTGGGCCATCACCATTGGTATAGG
>JBEIQI010000058.1:0-14145 GCA_040376605.1 Flavobacteriales bacterium
CACTTCAGATGAATGCCTTTTTCTTTTAGAAGATCTGTGCATTTCTTGCAAAGATGAATATCTTCTTCATCCAAGGTTACTATGGTTCCAGCCGCATCACGCATGATGCATTTTTTGTCTTTACTTTTACAATGTGAAAGACCGAAATTATGCCCCATTTCATGCATACAAGCTTTAATTAATCGGGGAGTAAACTGCAATGTATCGGTAAGTTTATTTTTTAAAGCATCGGTAGAAACAACGCAACAATATCCGGGTCTGTCTCCTAAACCTGCAACTCCTGATTCATGGATAGAGTCGCCACATGCGGCTATTTTATCATTGGTGATGGCTAATATAAAGTTGGATTCTTGCGGCTTAATCATGGCAAGATGAGTTAATATTTTATTAGCGTTATACCTTGTTTTAGAATGCGCTAATAAACTATCATCCATGCAGGCTGTGGGCAGAATAAGTGTCTTTACATTCAAATAGAATTTTTCGAATTGACTTGCGATCAGATAAGTAGTCAAAGAGTCTATTTCATTGTAAGGTGCAATTGCAACACGAATTAGTTTGACTTGCTTTTTTTTAGCAGGATATTGTTGAGCCGCAAATGGTCTGGCATTATCCAGTATTTCAACCTTGTTATTACATCCATAGGAAATTAAGATAGTTATAATAAGAAGGAATGGAATGTTATTCATAGCGTTGTTAATTAATTGCCACCGCCGTTACTTCCCGGATTATACATTTCGTACCCTCCTTGGTAAATAATATCTTCAGGATAGGTTGTTTTGTTTTCTCCTTCCATGTGTCGTTTAAGATCCTTTTCATCTAAAATTCCTTTTTTATAGTGGAGGGTTTCTGTGAGTTTACCCTTTTCGTCATAAACGAAAAACTCACCTTCTCTTAAACCGTTGACATAATTGCCTTCTAAATTTTTCTTTCCATTTGGATAATTGTAAACTACTTTACCTTGAAGGGTATCATTTTTATAGGTTCCATCTGTTTTAACTATTCCATCATTATAGAATTGTTTCCACCATCCATTTTTTTTGCCATTCGAAAAATTGGTAGATTGGAATAGTTTGCCGGTTTTAGGATAGTAAACCTTTTCCTCGCCATTTTTCATCCCATTTTTATACACTTCATCACTCACTTTGCTGCTATCGATTCCATAATAATACCAAGGACCATCTTTTTTGCCATTCACATAGATGCCTTCTGCAATTCGCGGCCCGCTTTCATCAAATAATTTAAAATTGGAGGTTACTCCGTCAGTTAAATATTCCATAAAGGCCATTAATTGCCCGGTTTCATAAAAATATTTCCACAGCCCTATAGGTTTACCTGCTTTGTAATAACCCTCACTTTTTAAGGTGTCATTTTCGTACTTAACCTGCCATAAGCCATTTTTTTTACCATTGCTGTCCTTTTGATTGACTTGTTGCCCAAAAGTAACCGCACTGACAGCGAATATTATCAGGACCGTATATATGGATTTCATAAATATTTTCATCACTGTTAAGGGTTTTCAAATTTAAAACAATAATAATACCCAATTTAGTATATGATTGTTAAATTTTATCTGTTTTTGGGTATAATTTCGGATTTTGCTTGTTTTGGGAGGGGTCTATCTCGCTTATTCCAATTTCAATTGTGGGTATTATCTATTTTATTCTTGTCTTTATTAGGGGTTATTGGGGGCATATAGATCTTGAGTTGATCTTCAAGAGGGCTTTTATTAAGACGAATATTATTTGATCTAATGCATCCTAACTAAAATAAGATCACAAAAAATCATTTACTTTATCTGATCGTTTTGGAACAAAATACTAGACATAAACTTTCTAATCGAAGGCAAAATATTTCCTTGCTGGTATTTTGTGTATTTGCCATGTTAATATTTACGGTTTTTAGCAGTTATTTAAAAACCTTTCAGCGAAACCAAATCAATAGTGATGTGGTGGAGTATTATAGTTTTATACCTGCTGCATTTGAATGTCATGATCTTAGTTTTACTTCCGATTGCCCCAAATTTTATTGGGCGCAAACAACTCCTGACGGTAAAAGGGTGAATAAACGAAGCATAGGAATGGCTTATATGTATTTACCATTCTATGGCTTATCTCAAGGGATATCAAGTTTTAAAGGGAAGAATGACGATGGGTATTCCTTACAAACTCAAAAAATGCTGGTCTATGGGATGTGGATTTATGTAATTATTGGACTCTTTTTTCTTGGCAAGGCCTTATATTATTTTTTTAATTCAAGGGCTGTGCTAACCACCTTAACCATTTTAATATTATCTACTAACTTGATTTGGTATACCAATGGAGAGCCGCTCTTTAGTCATGGTGTAAATTTTATGTGGTTCAGCTTACTTATTTATTCAACCATCAAGTACCATCAACAATATAAGCTGTGGCCCTTAATCCTGATTTCAATTTCTTGTTCCATGCTCACAATCATTAGACCGAATAACCTCCTTTTGGCTTTATTTCCGATTATTTATGGTATTTACGATAAAGAAAGTTTAGTCATTAAGTGGTCTATGATTAAAAGGAATTATCCTCAATTGATGCTGGCATCGGTAGTTTTTCTAATACCCATAGTTCCGCAACTCATGTATTGGAAATTTGCCACAGGGAATTGGATTTATTATTCTTATCAAGGGGAAAAGTTTTTTTGGGATCGACCTTGGATATTAGATGTCTTATTTTCTTTTAGAAAGGGTTGGTTAGTGTACACGCCTGTTATGATTTTATCCATCATTGGAATGGTTGTTCTCAAAAAATCTGCAAAGCAAATGGTACTTCCGGTTATTTTTATTTTCCTTCTCTTTTTGTACGTTACCTCCTGCTGGTGGGCTTGGTCGTACGGAGGATGTTTTGGGATGCGTCCAATGATTGATGTTTATCCGTTATTGGCGTTTCCTTTGGCTGCATTAATTTCTGTTAGAAAATGGTATTTATGGATTCCAGTCTATGCATTTATTATTGCTACGGGGTGGCTAAATATTTTCCAAGCAGGTCAGTACCGCGAAGGAATTCTTCATTACGATCAAATGAATAAGGATTTATATTTGAGTATTTGGAGAAGAACAAAATATCCTAACGATTATGATTTAAAAGTTTCTTATCCTGATTATATGAAGGAGCTTAATGGGACTGGGTCTTTTTATCAATTATCAGACTTAAGTAATTCCGAATTTACCATGAAGTTTATTAGGGCTAAATTTGTTTGCTCAATAGACTCAACTTGCCAAGGAGTTTCTGCCAATCATGAACAGGCCCATTCATGCGATTCTTATATTTTTGTTTACAATTCGTTTGAGAAAAAATATGCTATCCGCTCTGTAACATCCAGAAGTTTTTGGAAGTTAAATAAAGAAACATATTTTATTGATGGAAATGAACCGGATATTTTAAGAGCTAGTTTATTTGAAATTATTCCTTTAGGTTATAATAAGTTTGCTCTAAAAGCGCCGAATGGATTCTATATAACCTCAACGGAAAACAACATGAGTCGTTTAAAGGCTGATGCCTTAGAAATAAATCCAAATAGTTATGTGGTAATAAGAAGCTTTAATCACTAAAAGCTAAATATATATCTAGCTGAGATTATATAATTTCTCCAAATATTACTATTCCCTAAATCTGTCTGAAAAATAAAGCGAAGTTGAAATTTATGTTGTTTTTTTAGTTCATATTCTTGCCCAACAACCATTCTAAATTGGCTTAATTCGGTATTTTGTTCAAGGGGAAGCCATATTTCTCCGCTTATATTAGTTTTAAATGGTAGTTGAGGCCATTTATAAGTTAACCCGATTAGATTTCTGTTAAACATTACGGGATAATCAGTATTGTTGGAAAAATAATTCTCCCAATGCATTTGGGTTCGGTTCCGATATTCTAGTTTAAATCTTTTAATTTCATGCGATAGCTCCAGGTCAAAACCAATTCTATGTCTTTGCGTGAAGTATCTGTCACTGGCTTGGTACCTATTGTCAAATCTGTAATTTATACCCAAACTGAGCCATTTAATTGGGCTATATTGAAATTCTGGTGCGATATAAAAGTTTTTCGTAAACGAGGAGTTTTCATTGAGTCGAATTTCTGCTCTAACTGCCACTTTAAAATCTTCAAGAAATGTTTTTCGAACTTCTGCTCCCCACCAGGTGCCAAAATCATTGATGTTTTGACTGTAAATATGGATCGGAATAATCAGCAGAAATATGATGAATACCCGCTTAATCATCATCTCCATCATCAGTGATCAAGCCATCAGAGCCTCCGCCATTATCAGGTTTTTTAGAATGGTAATAAACCTTTAGTAAAACACTGTTTTTAGTAAAGTTGTATTTTAATACTTCTATTCGCTCCACAGGGATATTTGTTCTTGTCCTCACGTCCAGCTTAAGTTCATCTTCATTTCCCGCAACCAATAAATCCAATCTTTCATAAACAATTATTTTGAAGGATTCGGTTCTTAGATTAAGGACTTTTTCAAAAATCAAAATGGTAATTAGGGTAATACCATTTAAAATAGCTGCTTCAGAAAATGACATCGTGTTTTTGGTAAGGCCATTCAATACACTTAAACCTATGATAATAAATAAATAGGTCATTTCTCTGATGGGGACCAAGTCGGTTCGATAACGAATAATGCCAAAAATAGCAAATAGACCTAACCCAAAGCCCATATTGAGCTCGAGTTTACTCATAACATAGGAGAGAAAAAATACAATTGAACCTATTAAAAAAAAAGTAAAAACGAAGTTCTTTCTTCTGTAAGTAGTATAATAAATTCCAAAAACTAAAACTATTAGAACTAATAAGTGAACAGCATAAGCGATTAGTAAATCTGTTGTTGCGGCTGCATCAAAAATGCTACTAAATAATTGAATAAATAGGGTCATTACTTTTTTTGGTATGTATATGATTTTGTTTCGATTGTTTTTCCAGAGGAATTAGTAATTTTCTTTTCAATTTTTAATTTGTTTTCATACGTGTAATCAACGGTTTTATGTAGTTCCCCTTTTTTATTATAATATGTTTCTTTTACCACTTTGTCATCATCATTGTAAAAATATTCAACAGTTTCTTTCGCTTTTTTAGTTAATGGATCTAGGTGAGTCTCTTTTGATAAACGACCCTTTTCATTATAACTGAATTGATCAAAGGTTTTGATATCTCCATTGCTTTTGTATTCAATAAGTTCAATTTTATTACCGTTTTCATCATATTTTTCTTCTGACTCTACGAAGGTTACTAAAACCTTTTTTTCAAGCTTGCTTGTTTTTTCAGTTCTTGCGATGATTCCACCATCTTTTAAATCTTTTTTGGATTGGGAGAACAGGACATTGGTAAGAATGAACAGGAGAATGGTTGCGAGTAGTTTCATGTTTATTTCAAAAGTATGATAGTTGGAACTTCAATCGTTTGATATTCTTCTGTTATTTCAACGGTTTGAATGACCGGATACATTCCACCCGGAGCGGTGAAGGTAGAATCATCGGAATAAGCAAATACGGAATAGGTGCCCTTTCTTAAATTGTCAAATACATAAGTTCCATCATAACTTGTTCTAATATCATCATCATAAAAATCATTATCACCGTAAATAATATAAACACGTTCCTCCATAGCATAGAACTGATCTTGAAGAATAGTGAAGGTGCTATTATAGTCCCTGATATATATTTTACCTTTAATCCTCGATGTGCCGCCTTCCCCGGCAGGCTTACTGCAGCTGCTAATGCCTATTACCAAAATTATGGCTATGTAGAGTAGATTGTGAGAAGCATATTTTTGCATAATTGACTTATAAATGATTAGACGAGGATTGATTTAAAAACATGTATTTTATTCGATAATTATTTAGAAACACTTAGCTGTTATCTTAATAAAGTTACATGACCAAACACCGTTTGTTCAATATTTTTATCATCATCTGTGTATCGAAGCTTGTAAGAATACACGCCCATTGGTAACGGATGCCCCATGAAGTTTCCATCCCATTTAAAGAACATGTCGGAGGATGAAAATAGTCTGACACCCCATCTATCAAATATTTCAATTTTAGCATCAATAATTCTATCATTGAAATAGATTTGCCAATATTGATTCAATTCATCCCCGTTGGGTGTAAATGAATTAGGTATATACATCGTAGGAGGCTCAATATAAGGTTCAGGGATAAGAGGTTTCTTTTTAAACCAAGCAATTACGGTATCAGATTGAATCACTGTAATATTACCAGAAGAATCGGTTGTGGATGGATTAATAGCATGATTATTTAATTCCCAATGATCAAATAAATAATCTACAGATGGAATGGCTGCAAGATTGATTACATCACCAATTACTACATTGTCTGTATAGGGGTAGCTAGGAATGGTAAATCCATTGGCATTAATTTCGCCGGTTAATGGCGGCATTACTCTATACATTATTTTCAAGGAATCAGGTTGCTTGAAATGGGCGATTATGGTATCATTCGTATTTAGTGTAAAAGTTACATCCGTTGCAAACTGATTAGGTGCAACAATATGACTAGTGAGTTCCCAATAATCAAAATTCCAACCCATGGATGCAATTGCCTGCATATCAATAACTGTAGTTCCAAAATAAGTTCCATCCCAAGGATAGGTGCTCAAGGCATTACCCATAAATGTAACATTCCCACTTAATGGTGGATCTACTAAAACTACTACATCAAATGGACCTGTTACGTCATAACAATCAATAGTTCCTTGGGTAATTACATTGCATCTTCCGTTAATTTCATTTCGGAGGAAATTAAGATTGTCATTCCATTCAACCATTGTTCCTCCCCAACGAGCAATTTGGCCTGGCATTTCTGGAGATATAACGTTTACTATACTATCTAAATGTGCAAGAATTGGCGGACATGTAAGTGGACCTGAAAGCAATTCGGCATATCGAATAACAAATTGATTTCTGAATCCATCATTTTCCATTAAGGCACCAAAGATATCCATATGTCCCATGTCGGCACCGGCGTTTTGAAACATAGCATCTAAGTCACATGGGTCCGATCCGAAACCAGTTCCGTTAGGCCAGCCCGAATAGTTTTGGCCAAGGTTGTAGGTATTGTCCATATCCCACATGATGTATTTCCATTTTACCGGAGGACTTCCAAAACCTCTCCACCACATACTGTTCCAATTAATCCAGTCGGAGTTTACTACATAAGTATTATAGATATAATTATCAATTACACTCATGATATCAATCCTGGCGGCAGCATTATTATAATTCGCCTGCACAGCCATATTGTTGGTAGTAATATAATTATAGAGATCATTCCAATCGGTAGTTGATCCATATTTAACATCCATACCGCCCCAATAGGCTAATACATCGATTTCATCCTCTTGCTGACCATAATAATAATCCGTATAATCCGAATCACTTGCTTTCTCTCTAATTTCATATAACCCCCAATACTGTCCGTTGATATAAACCACACAATGTTCTAATCTTCGTCCATCCATATGCAGGCCACTTTTAAATGCATATGATTGAACAAATCCATCTCTTAAATGGCAACCTGGACCCCAGGCAAATGGATAATTATCAGATGCTCCTGCTTTAAACATAATTTTTTGGTAACTCGGACGAGTGGTACCATCAAAAATGGTATAATCCATTTGATTGTCATAGCCTTCTTCATCCCTGGTAATAAAGTCGATGCCCTTCTGAGGAAATGACCAAGAATCATTTCCATGTGGATTTACTTCACCATAACTTTCGAATTGAAATGTTTCATTCGCATCAAAATATTCTAAATGAGAATAAATTTCTGGCATTACATTACTGAATAGATTATTATAATTACCGGAGCAGATAGAAACAATCGGCATGGTATGATTTACATTAATGAGATAGGTGTTGGTTTCAATGAAGCTTGGTAATATAGCTGGATTGGCAGAAAATGCTTTGGCCCGAATAACGGTAGTAGCATTCACGGCAATGGGTCCGGCATAAGCCGTTGAAGCCGCAGTCGGTTCTGAACCATTAGTGGTATATCGGATGGTAATACCAGGATCGGGAGATGAAAGTGCCACAGCAATTGGACCGCCATAATTACCCGGTGCCATACTCATAGTTGGAGTGGTTGCATAATTTGTAAAACTTCCGGCATTTGCGCCACCTGCAGTAGGAGTTGAAAATACTCCCCATGTTGCAGCACCATCCGAAGTTCTGCCGTATGAATGATTTCGTTGACAGGGATCTACATTTACAAGATCTAAAATATTGGCCATATTATCTGCCAATGAAATAACATCTGTTCCTTCGCTTTGAGTAATTTTAAAATTCGTATGGTAATTGGTTCCAACCACCGTATTTCTATTACTCGCCCAAAAAATGATTCTTTGACCAGGATTGATATTGATATTTGGTAATTGCCATTTTAATGGATTGGTAATTTTATCGCTTAAAAAGTAATTTGATAAATTAACAGCTGCTCCTCCTGCATTGTATAATTCAATCCAATCAGGCGTATCTCCATAATTATCCATGGTGGTTGAAAAATTTGCCGCAGAGTATTCATTAATTACCACCTGAGCAATTAACGAATGCGTACCTAATGAAAGGATTACTGAAGCAATGAGAATTTTGATTTTAATCATGTGAAATGAATATAATTTTTCGACCTGAAAAGTTTGATGTTTTAATTGAAAGGATGTAAGATCCATTTGGTAAATGGTTAACATCCCAAGTAGAAATATTTTTTTGTTTACTGATTAGTTGTCCCATTGAATTGTATAATTCGACTTCCCATTCATCCATTCCTTCTTCGAATTGAATTTGAAGAACATCAGCACAAGGGTTCGGGAAGATTTTTACTATTTTTTCAAATTCACCATTGATGGCACCAAGGCAATCCGGATTATACTTTATTCCCGGAGAACCTTCAGGACATCCGGCAAACCATGAGGAAGCATTATTAACATCCCTTGAAAAGGTAAAATTGGTATCTGCTTCTAACGTATACCCAAATCCGTCAGGCGTATTTACCCAAGGTACATCGTCATTATAATAAACAGAAAAAATTATTTTGTCGTTATTATCATACAATCGAATTGCATCGCCATCGCCATCAAGTCCAAAAAGAAACGGCCCTACTTTGTTTAGCACCCCAGGAAATTGTGGTATAAATAAGGCGGGGGTGTTGTACAATACTACCATTTCTTGAGGCGCAAGGATGGTACCCGCAGGAATGATATAATGTAATTCGTTTTTATGATTTCTAACTCCGTAGTTACCAATATTAATGGAGGTGGAGCCTATATTTCTTATTTCAAACCAATCACCAGCATTTTCAGCCGGCGCCGATTTGTAGTTTATTTCACTCACAACTAATGTTTCATTGGAACAAGGTGAATACGCACTACCTGGAGATCCTAAAACACAGCCCGTTCTCCAACTGTTCGGATCGGCCGGATTGAGGGAGGAATTGATTAACTCAAGTGTTCTTCCAAATCCATCTGCACCAATTGGCCAAGGCAATGAGTCTTGATAATACATTTCAAGTACCGGTGTATTTGTATTGTCAAAAATCCGAATTCCGTCAGTATTGTTGTTGAATCCATAGCCTAAATTCCCAATTCTGTTGCTAATGTTGTATATGGCATCAAAACGTTGGGTATCAGAACAAAAAACCAAATAACCTCCAGCCGCAATACTTACACCTGGCAGAACTAAGTAGAGTCCGGCAAAACTACTATCTCTTAATCTGTATAATGATAAATCAATACTGCTAGCTCCATAATTGTGCAATTCAAACCAGTCTCCAGAATTCATGGTTGAGTCTGAATTATAGTTAATCTCAGTAATGGTTAGGGTGGGGGCTTGCGCTGAACAAATGTTCAACGAAAGCATACTTATGATGAATAAAAATTTTTTCATTTGAGAAGTGACCTATACTTAACAAATATATAATACTAAACTGACAATAGCAAGAGTAATTCATGTATTAAACCGTTATTTGTGAGCACAATTCGTATAAATTATGACATTAATTATAAATTAAAATGCACCTCGGAAAGGAGGTGCATTTTTAACAGAAATATTGAACTAAATAATTAATTTATGCCTGATAAATTTTATCAACATATGTAGTATACTTAGTCATAATTGGTTTTCTTTTTAGTTTCAAAGTGGGGGTCATTTCACCTCCATCAATGCTCCAATCATTTGGAATTAATTCAAATTTCTTAATGGTTTCCCAGCTTCCAAATTCATTATTATAAAAATCAACCTCTTTTTGATATGCAGCTATAACTTCTGGTTTTTGTATCAAATCTTCATTACTACTAAATGCGATTCCATTTTTAGTGCACCAATCTTTTAAATAATCCCAAGCCGGAGTAATCAATGCTCCTGGGAATTTCTCATTTTCTCCAATTACCATAATTTGTTCAATGAATGGGGATTCCTTGAATTTGTTTTCCATGGGTTGTGGTGCAATATATTTACCACCACTGGTTTTAAATACTTCTTTCTTTCGATCGGTTATTTTCAGGTATTTATCATCCACAAATTTACCTATATCTCCAGTATGGAACCAGCCTTCAGAATCGATGGCTTCCTTGGTGGCTTCGGGTAATTTATAATATCCTTGCATTACGTTGGGCCCTTTGCAAAGAATTTCTCCATCAGCTGCAATTTTTACAGTTACATCCTGCACAACAAGGCCTACTGTTCCAAAACATCTGCCAGATTCGTCGGGAGTATTAACCGAAATAACGGGTGATGTCTCTGTTAGTCCATAACCTTCTAATACTGTGATGCCCGCAGCTGTGAACACTCTGGCTAATCGGGGTTGTAATGCAGAGGCCCCGGATACAATGATTTCCACTTCGCCACCCAACGCTTCTCTCCATTTGCTGAAAATAAGTTTGTCGGCAATTTTAAGTTTGGTATGATACCAACTTCCGTTAGCTCTTCCCAATTCAAATTTATGACCTAAATCAAGGGCCCAGAAGAATAATTTTTTCTTAATCCCGCTTAGACCATGTCCTTTAGCCACAATTTTATCATATACCTTTTCTAATAATCTTGGAACAGTGCTAAATGCCTTTGGCTTTACTTCTTTTAAATTGTCGCCAATGGTTTCCATACTTTCAGCGTAATAAATCACTATTCCTTTGTAATGGTATAAATAACAAAGCATTCGTTCGAAAATATGACATAACGGTAAAAAGCTCAGGACTTTATTGCCAGCAGCAAAAGGGAAAAGATTTTGGCTAGACCGGATATTTGCCATGATATTATTATGAGTTAACATCACACCTTTCGGAGTTCCTGTTGTACCGGAAGTATAAATGAGGGTCATTAAGTCTTCTGGTTTCACTAAGTTTTTTAATTCGGCGAGTTTATCCGGTGCTGGATTGGTTCTTCCAATCTCCGTTAATTCTGTCCACATGGACAAACTTGGAATATGTTCGAAACTATAAATATGTTTTAAGCTAGGAACATCATTTTTAACAGCAGCTATTTTTTGATAGATCTCTAGAGTTTCTACAAAAACCACTTTAGCTTCCGAATTATTTAAAATGTATTTATAATCACTTTCACTAATGGTTGGATACATCGGTACCGTTACGCATCCCAATTGACTTGCACCAAAATCAGCAAAATTCCACTCCGGACGGTTGGTAGAAATAATGGCCACTTTATCTCCTCTATCAATTCCTAATTTTAAAAGTCCATAGCTAATATTATCGACATGATCAGCGTATTCCTGGGTGCTATAATTTGTCCACTTACCATTTTTTTTGCCAGATATTCCAATTGGAAAATTATGGTTTTCCTTCAGATTTGATAATAGATCAAAGTTTCTAGTAATATTCATAACGGGCTTTTAATTTTAAGTTCAAGTTTCGAAAATAGTAAAAAAAATGTGGGATCAAGGTAATTGAAGCCAATAATAATTCATTTAGGCAATTATCTGCAATATTTGGGCAATTTACAGTATTCGTATTATGGCAATTTAATCCGTTATTTGCATAAGTCCTTAACACCTAAATATTAATAGAATGGAATTTTTACCCAGCAATATCGAACAATATGCAATAGAACACAGCAAATCTGAAGATCCGGTGTTGGCGGCACTAAATCGGGAAACTTGGGCCAAGGTACTTAGGCCTAGAATGTTAAGTGGACATTTGCAAGGGAAAATTCTGGAGAACTTTAGTTATATGATCCGTCCTAAACGGATCTTAGAAATAGGAACCTATACTGGATATTCTGCAATTTGTATGGCAAAAGGACTTGCCGAAGGTGGTAAAATGATTACCATAGATATCAATGATGAAATTTCGCATATAGCATCTAAGTTTATTGAAGAGGCTGGTTTAATTGACCAAATAGACTTTAGAATTGGAGATGCACTTAAAATTATTCCTGATCTTACCGAAACTTGGGATCTTGTTTTTATTGATGCTGATAAAGAAAACTATTCTGCTTATTATGATTTAATCGTTGATCGTATGCGTCCAGGTGGATTTATCATTGCCGACAATGTATTATGGAGTGGAAAGGTTTTAGATTCGTATGAATCGTTGGATAATGAAACAAAAAGCTTATTTGATTTTAATAACAAAATAACAAATGATGATCGGGTAGATAATGTATTAATGCCTGTTAGAGATGGCTTAATGATTATTCGAAAAAAATAAATCTTAGTTCTAAGTTTCCACAGGATATTGCCTTCAGCAATAAACAGAAAATGAAGTCAAAATAAAATTGGCCGAAAAAAAAAGACCGTTGTTAAACACAACGGTCTCTTTTTTAATGAGATATAAAAAATTTAATTAGCTAATTTTTCACATAAATCTGCTAAGCGATTGCTATAACCTGCTTCATTATCATACCATCCAAATACCTTAATCATGTTTCCTTTTACAAAGGTTAACTTTGAATCGAAAATACAAGAATGCGTATTACCAATGATATCCGCAGAAACAATCTCATCTTCCGTATATTCAAGGATACCTTTCAATGGTCCTTGGGCAGCAGCTTTAAATGCAGCGTTTACTTCAGCAGCGGTTTTCGGATTTTTCACGATAAAGGTCATATCGGTTAATGAACCTGTAGGCGTTGGTATTCTTACTGATGTACCATCGATTTTACCATTTAAATGAGGAAATATTTTACCAATTGCTTTGGCAGCACCTGTAGAAGTAGGAATGATGGACAAGGTGGCCGCTCTGGCACGGCGAAGATCGCTGTGAGGTGCATCTTGCAATCTTTGATCGGAGGTATAAGCATGAATTGTCATCATATATCCTGTATCTACACCACAAATTTCATCTACCACTTTTACCAACGGGCTAACGCAATTGGTCGTACATGAGGCATTAGAAATAATCAAGTCGTTAGGGGTAATGGTTTCTTCGTTCCCGCCTAAAACAATCATTTTTATATCATCCCCCTTAGCAGGACCTGATAAAATGACTCTTTTAGCCCCAGCCTTTAAATGACCACCTGCCGTATCAGAACTTAAGAAAAACCCGGTACATTCTAAAACCACATCCACGTTTAATTCAGCCCATGGTAGTTTTTCTGGTGATCTTTCGGCCAACCCTCTGATTTTGGTGCCGTTGATAATAATATTTTGATCGTCAGCATCAATAGTCCCATTAAATCTACCGTGGACAGAATCGTATTTGAATAAATGGGCCAGGGTTTTGTTATCCGTTAAGTCGTTGATTGCTACAACATTTACATTTGGTTTTTGAAGCAGGGCCCTTAAGGTTACTCTTCCAATTCTTCCGAAACCATTGATGGCTACATTAATTTTGCTCATTTTACTAGGTTTAAAGTGTATAAAGTGAAAAATTTTGCGCAAAAGTAGCAAAGTTTAGCATTTAATGGGAGCCTCAATATTGTATTCCGCTATGATTTTTCGGATTCCCTTTAAATTGCCAAAAAAGGGTTGCTTGAAACTAATATTAATATAACTTTGTGGGCATGTTAAGATAGTTTTCCCGACAAGTTGTGGAAAATGTTTTTGGCAGTGTTAAGAATGTTTAAGATTTTAGCAACGCAAACAATTAATAGGTAGCAATTATGAAATTGAAGTTTTACCAAAATTTACTAAGCAGAAAATTAATGTTGACCTTAG
>JBEIQI010000272.1:0-3948 GCA_040376605.1 Flavobacteriales bacterium
ATTTTTCAATAAATACCCCCGGAGATAGTTTGACATGTTTGGCAATTCTTTCAATATCCTTCTGAGTAAAAAGTGGGCCCGTTGTTTTGCAACAATTGGCACATTTTAAACAATCTATCTCTTCAAAAACCACTTCATGCTCGTAATGAAAAAGATTATCGACCTCCGCCGAACCTAATTTTTGGAGTTTTTCAATAAGTTGCTTCGTCAACTTTTTGCGACCCTTTGCTCTTTCTAAAATTCGTGAGTATTCCATTTGAATTACAGAATGGGCCCCCGGTTGGAGCGGCATCCTTTTGCAATTATTTATTGGAAAAGATACAGCGTAAGACGGGAATTGTGCCCTAACTTTAAATTATTGATCTAACACCACTTTCAAATAAACGGGTTGATGATCTGAATGCTGAAAACCCAAATCAACCCCGTGCACCGCTATTACATTCACATTAGGCGATAATAAGAAATAGTCAATGATTACCTCATCTGTATGTCCCTTAATATAAGGCTCATATAGTTTTCGATTGGTTGCCACGCTAGGGTCGTATACCCATTTCCATCCAGCCTCAGGATAATTGGCATCTGCCGATTTTTCCACAATATTGTCCTTTACCCGCAAATTAGATTTATAACCCGGCGGGTAGGTATTCCAATCACCTCCTACAATCACATAGTTTCCTTTTTTAGATTCTGATAAAAGTTTAAGCTTTATGGTGTCCATTTGTTGTTGCTTAACAGTCCCATCGTCATATGCACTTAAATGCTGGTTGATTACTACCAACTCCTTTCCATTGTCTAATGGGTAACGAAACTCCATATAACACCTCTTCAACATAAAAAGACTGGTTGGCCAAGAAGCGTCTGCAGCCAAGGAAAAACGATTGGCTGTAGGTTTAAGGTCTATTTTGGATAGGGTCATAATTCCACCAAAACACTTTCCGTATGGATTTGATACCGGCTGTGGAACAAAAGATGATTTATAGTTAGTCGCAAATCCGTAATTACTTGTTGAGCAGGCTTGTCCTATTAATGAAACTTGGTCCTGAAAATAGCTACGTTTTGAGCCTCTGTCTACCTCCTGCAACAACATAAAATCAACCGTGTCCATTGATTGAATGGTTTGTATGACACCTGATTGATAGCTTTGATTTTGTGCACTTGATGGACGTACCATTTTTCCTCCGTCAAAAAAGAAATCCTGTTCTTTTCCTAATCCACAATAACCAATATTCCAGGTGAAAAGGGTAAGAGTATCCTTGTTAAGAACCTTGGAATCATATTTATTAGGGTTATTTAGTCTTATAATTTCAACGGCTTCTTTGCTTTTGGGTCGATAATCTTTTAAAGTCATATAACCCAAAAATCCCGCAAAAATGAGGAGAATGCTTAGTAGCGTTATCCCAATTACCTTGATTGTCTTTTTAATCCATTTCATATACTTACAAATATAATTTTTTTTACGCAGCAATAGGAGGCATATAAAAATTGATTAATTTGGCTTAACAATTAGAAAATATGTCAAAAACCTTTCATTTAACAACCAGTGATGGCTTAAAACTAGCCGGTGAATATTATATCCCACAATGCGAGCTAAAAGGAGTAATTGCTTTGGTTCATGGAATGGGTGAACACTTTGGAAGGTATAAACATGTTGCGGAATTTTTGGGATCTATTGGGTATGCTACCGTAGGAATGGATCACAGAGGTCATGGTAAATCAGAAGGCAAAAGGGGCCATACCCCAAGTTATAATCATTTAATGGATGATATTGATTTACTGTTGAATAAAACAAAAAGTCTTTTTGAAGGAATGCCTATCATTTTGTATGGTCATAGCATGGGTGCAAACCTAGCTGCCAATTTTGCAATAAGAAGAAAACCATCCATAAAGGGACTTATTTTAACAGATCCATATTTTAAACTTGCCTTTGATCCGCCTAGCTGGAAAGTTACAATTGGGAAGTTATTCGCCAGTTTAATACCTACTTTGACTCAACCAACCGGTTTGGAAATAGCTGCCATTTCAAGAGATGAGCAGGTGGTGAATGCCTACAAAAATGATCCATTGGTGCATGATAAAATCACCTCCGCGTTTTTTGTTAATGTTCATCCGGCAGGGTTGTATGCCATTGAACATGCTAAGGAGCTGAATATTAAAACACTCTTAATGCATGGTACGGCCGATCGGCTAACCTCGGTTAAAGGATCAGAGGAATTTGCTGCTAAAAACCCCCAGTTTGTTGAGCTGAAACTCTGGGATGGTTTTTACCATGAAATCCACAATGAAAAAGAAAAGCAAGAAGTTTTTGATTATATTAAAAACTGGTTGACTAAACTATAGAGACAAGTCCGGGTAAGCCTTTTCCTCGTTTATAATTTCTGCAGAGATCAACAATTTCTGTTATGCTTAAGGTGATAATATGATGCTCGATTGCCTTTTTAATCATCACCACTTCTGATGACGAAATTTTTCCATCTACCACCATTCCAAAAATGATAATTTTTTCAATTCCACGCTTTGTTTCTACACTGGTTTTATCGAGTCTTTCAAAATAATTCGGTGGAAGAATATGATTTTTCTCAAAAGGAATAGAGAACGTCTTTAATAACAAATCGCCAAACATAAAGTGACTATAATTGTAGGTACGTTTGATCATGCTAATGTATTGAAGTGTATCATACAGCAAATTCTTGAACTCAGGGTTATCCTTAAACTCTACAAACATTTGTTTGACAAATTTTTCGGTTAATGGCTTACTAAATATTCTTATTTGAGCTTCTAATAATATTTTTCTAGAAGCCAATACATTCCAAAAAGCGAAAACCGGCACACCTAGCATATCAACAAAAATACGACCCAAGGTTTTACCTCCAATTCTGGTCACTACAATTCGAATAGCAATATTACTTAACGCGGCCTTATAGAAATTAATAAGCAAATAAGCTGTTAGCGCAACTTTAGGAACACCTTGATATGGATTCATTCCAATTTCCTTTCCATGTTTTCTGGATCTTTCTAACCCAACCTGGGCCAACTTAATAATTTCTTCTTTAAAATTGGGATTAGATGGATGCGGATAATTACATGCTAAAATAAGTTTTTTAATTGCCTTAAGATTAACATAATACAACAAATAAAGCTCTATATATGCTAATACTAATCCGTATAAAAAAAAGATGATATTATACGTAAATTTAATATTGACCAATGGCAAATGAATTGTTGTTCGTGGAAATAAATGAGGAAAAGCATATTTAGTGCAAAACAAAACAATAACGCCTATGGCCCCCAAGAAAGCCGACCATAATAAAGCCCTATTATAAATGATTCTAACCTTTTTCGATTCTTCTTCATTTAAAATAAAAGCTTCAGGATCATTTGAATAATTCTCATTCATTACCTCCATAATAATGCGCTCTGCAGTCTTCTGAATGATCCCTTTATTATTGCTCGCAGCCATTAAGTAAATATATTAGAAATAAAGAAATTTGAAGTAGGTGATTTTGAAGGGCATAATATTTGCCTTATATTTGTTACAATGAAGAAGACAATTTTTTTATTCTTAAGTATTTTGCTGATTTCCAGCATTTATTCCCAAACACTCGGAAAGGTGGAAGTTAGCTTTGATCCTGGAGTAGAAGGTATTTTAGGTGGTTATTCTGCAAGAGCCTTGGAAGAAGAGCCGCAGGGTTTTAGGGTTCAAATTTGCACCGAAAGTGGTAATAGTGCCCGAGACCTTGCAAATGGTCAAAAAGCTCAGTTCTATAACAAATATGAGGGCAAGAAAGCTTATCTAGAATGGGAGTCACCCAATTTTAAAGTGAGGGTTGGTGATTTTAAAAATAGACTAGAAGCCACTTTATTTTGGAAGCAACTCAGCGAAGATTTTCCGGCCGCTTATGTGGTAATGGATGAAATAAAGCTCTACAAAGCAAATGATTAGGTAGACTC
>JBEIQI010000296.1:0-3348 GCA_040376605.1 Flavobacteriales bacterium
ATTTAAATTTAGCCGATGATGCTAAAGGATGGCTGGGGGTTGGCATGGACGATATATATGATCAACGTATTCCAGTGAATACGACGCCGGTCCGATTCAAAAAGGGATTGTATAAGTTTGCGCTTTCTCATACCATGAGAGAGGATCCCCTTGAAAATGTTTTATCAACAGGCATTCGGGTTGAAAAAGTGAAACCATGATAAACATTTTTAAGAATATAAATAAGCTTCAATTGGTTAGGGTTGTTTATTGGTTGTTCCTTACCTATATGGTGGCGGCTTTTATTTGGTGGTATGTTGCCTTAGTAAATCAGAATGAACAAATTGCCAAGGTGCAATATGGAGTAATGCAAACCGGCGACCCCAACCTAGCTCAAAAAGTGCATGCGATTGAGGATTTTCAACTTAGAAAAAACAAACAATATTTAGGAGAAGGGGTGACCATTTTATTTTTATTTCTATGTGGTGCTATCTATGTATATCGCTCTCTTATAAAGCAGATACGCTATACCAATCAGCAGCAAAATTTCATGATGGCAGTAACCCATGAATTAAAAACACCTATTGCAATTACACAGTTGAATGTGGAAACACTCCTCAAGCGAAACCTGGATCCAGAACAGCAAAAAAAATTGCTGGAAGTTTCGCTGGTGGAAACCCAAAGACTAGATAATTTATGCAATAATATTTTGCTGGCCTCGCAGTTGGATATGGGGGAGTACCAAGCCAATACTCAAGAAGTAGACTTCTCCTATATTGTAGAGCAAACGGTGCAAGTTTTTAAAAATCGTTTTCAGGAAAGAAAATTTAAAAGTTTAGTACAAGCTGGAATTTTAATTAAAGGAGAATCGGTCTTATTGCAATTATTAATAAATAATTTAATTGATAATGCTATTAAATATTCATCTAATATGGAGCTTATTGAAATTGAGTTATCGCAATTAAATGATACCACTAAATTATTAATAAAAGACAATGGGGTTGGCGTGCATGTAAATGACAAGGAAAAAATATTTGAAAAATTTTATAGAGCCGGCGCAGAGCATACTCGATCTACAAAGGGTACTGGGCTTGGGTTGTATTTGTGTAAGCGCATTGCTATATTTCATAATGCGAAAATCATGGTAACGCCTAATAGCCCCAAAGGAAGTATCTTTACATTTATATTTAGATCTAGTTAACATGGCCAATCATTCAATTTTATTGGTGGAAGATGAAGTGCATTTACATGATGCATTAAAATTAAACTTAAGTTTAGAAGGCTATGAAGTTACTTCTGCCTTTGATGGTCCAGAAGCCTTAAAACAAATTGAAAACGCTGCCTTTGATTTAATTATTTTGGATGTGATGCTTCCGGGTATTGACGGTTTTGCGATTACTGAAATTGTTCGCTTAAAGAATAATCAAACGCCCATTCTTATTTTAAGTGCAAAAAATACAAGTGCCAATAAAGTACAGGGATTAAAAATTGGAGCGGATGATTATATGACTAAACCTTTTAACCTGGAAGAACTCTTATTAAGGGTGGCTAAATTGATACAAAAAACAAATAAGTTGGTGCAGTTTCCGAATATAGAAACGCATACCTTTTCTGGCAATCGTTTCGATTTTGAATCTTCAGAAGCCATCAGTTTTTCAGGTGAAAAAATACTGTTGACTAAAAAAGAAGCCATGTTGCTAAAATTATTGATAGATAACAAAAATAAAGTAGTTTCCAGGGAGCATATTTTACAAACTGTATGGGGCTACAATGTATTTCCCAATACCCGAACCATTGACAATTTTATCCTCAACTTTAGGAAGTATTTTGAAAAAGATGCTAGACAACCTGCCCATTTTATATCCATTCGAGGGGTTGGGTATAAATTCCAAGATTAGTGGCCATTTAGGCAATCTTTTATTAGATTTTACGTTTAAAGTGATAGTTAATTTAAGTAAATGTCATTGTCTTCCATTCAGGATTTTGTTGAACCCGTTAATTTGGACCTTCTTTCCAAGGATGAAGGCTATAGAGATACCCAGTTAGGTAAGCATATATTAGTGAATCAGGGCAGTTTACCTGATATTACCCATGCCGACATCGTTATTATTGGAGCAGGTGAATGCAGGGGCGCCGGCTTTGCATTAAATGGCCATGAGGCTGCGGATGCCATTAGGGCCGCTTTTTATAATCTATACTATTGGCATGCACAGGTAACTATTGCGGACATTGGGAATGTTAAATTAGGACAAACCATTTCGGATAGTTATGCTGCCTTGAGAACGGTCATTTCCGAATTAATTCTCCAAAATAAGAAAGTTGTTATTATTGGTGGATCCCATGATTTAACCTTGGCACAATACCATGCATATACTTCTATTCCAACACTTGTAAATGCCGTGGTCGTGGATGCTAAAATTGATTTGGATTTGGAAGCGAGGCTTCCGTCGGATCATTTCTTGGAAGAATTATTTACAGGGTTACCTAATCACTTGAATCATTATGCGCATATTGGATTTCAAAGTTATTTTATGCATCCGCATATGCTGGAAACCATTGATAAATTAAGATTTGATTGTTTTAGATTAGGTAAAGTGAGAGAGAATATTGAGGAAATGGAACCTACCGTAAGAGATAGTCATTTAATGAGCTTTGATATTAGTGCCATTCAAAATGCACACGCGCCGGCCAATTTAATTACCACTAACGGATTTAATGGGGAAGAGGCTTGTGTATTAATGCAATATGCTGGAATGAGCTGGAAAACAAGTAGTATAGGACTTTTTGGATATCAGACAGCGCAGGATCAAAATGGATTAACAGCCATACAAATGGCACAGATGATTTGGTATATTGTAGACGGGGTGCATAAGGGTAAAAAAGAATCGCCATTAACTGATTTAGAAAGATTTAAGGAATTTCATATTGCTTTTACGGATATTGACACTAAGTTTTTACAAAGTAAAAGTACGGGTCGTTGGTGGATGCAATTACATAATGAGCAGTGGTGCCCTTGTAGTTATAAAGATTATTTAGTAGCTTCCAATAACGAAATTCCCGAAAGATGGTTAAGAGCATTGGAAAGAGAGTAATCAATCCCCTACAATTTATTTTAATTGCAGCATTATTTTTATTGTCTGCATGTAGCGTTCAAAAAGCGCAAAAAACTTTATTAAAATCGGCCAGTTTAAAAGGAGCGCATATAGGTATTGCGGTATATAATCAAACTACGCAAAAGTGGGTGGCCAAGCATAAGAGTAGAGATTATTACACACCTGCTAGCAATACCAAAATTCAGTCTTGTTATTTAGGAATGAAATATTTAAAGGATTCCATTCCTGGTTGGCAGTTTGCAGAAAATAAAGATTC
>JBEIQI010000104.1:0-9594 GCA_040376605.1 Flavobacteriales bacterium
CATTAAAAAATGGAGCATTGGGAGGGAAATTATTAGGTGCAGGAGGAGGAGGCTTTATGTTATTCTATTGCAAAAAAGATCAACAATCACAACTCATCAATGCATTAAGTAAGTTAAGAAGATTTCATTTTTCATTCGAAAACAAAGGTTCAACAATTATCTATTCGGATAAAAACGATTAATCTTTTGGGGCATTAATCAGGATTAAAGCCTTGTCCATTACAATATCATTACCCTCAATTAAATCCTTGATACTCGGAACTACAATATATTGTGGATACAATTCGTGATTTTGCTGATAAGTAATATCATAATTGATCCAATTATGGGGCACCTTTATTTTAGAATTACTATTTGGTAAGGTAAATGTAGTGTAAGTATAACCAGCATTTCCAAACTCACCACCACCCGAAGGAGATCCAATTAAAATGGCATTCGAACGATGTTTTAACTGTGAAGCTAAATAGGAAGCAGCCGATAACGTATGTTCATTAATTAAAATATATAGTTTGCCATTAAAGTTATAATGTTTCCTTGGCTCTATAAAAGATTTCCAAATCCATTTTCCCTTTTTAATATCATAAGTACCTTTATCAAATAAGGTAAAATATAAAATCCCACCTATTCTTTGTAAAAATCCGGTTTCGTCATAATAATCGAATTCTTTGGTTTGGACTGGTGTTTCCAAGCTAAAGGATGATAAACTATCAATGATATAGGACAACAAATTATTGGCATTGTCCATACCACCTCCGTAATTATATCGCAGGTCAATAATTAAATTAGATATTGATTTTTCCTGAATCATTTTAAAAGCATAATGATAATGCATTTGCTGTAGGCCATCAAAGTCATGAATGCTTAAATAAGCAATGGAATGATCTATAAATTTGAGTTTTATGTTTCTTTGCTTTGATAGATAATCATAAAGAAGCGTATCCTTTTTCAACAAATTTTCTTGAGGTTCATAAATGGCATTAACGGTATCAACCAACAAGTTGTTCTGGTTATCCAAGCATTCAATTCGATATAGGCTATCTTCGGGGAAATGTAAATCCAACAAAAAATTAAATTGAAAGGGTAGATTAATTAATCCCCGAATAAAATCATCTTCTGGTCCATCACCACTTCTATAGGTTTTAATGCTATCCGCAATCTCCTTCATTGAATAGCCATTGATAGAAACCAATTTATTACCAGGCTGAATGGTTGAATCCTTGGAATAGTTTCTATACACAAAAAAATCATCATCAATCCATTTAACTTCAAGAGGAAGGTATTTATCCGAGAGGTAAAGAGCCTCTTTTTTTGAAACATTTCTTGCTAATACATTACTGTGAACACAATGCATATAATAAACAATTCTGCGTGCCGAATTTCTTAATGCATAGTAGTCAACAGTATCTTTAAAGGCAGAAATTTCTTTATCTACCAAATGATTGAATTCTGATTCAGTGGTATATGCAAAGGGTAACGGATGAATATTTTTTAATCCTTCCCTCAAATACTCTATATCTTGAACTGCTAGTTTCCGCAGATACTTGGTCCCTGATGATTGATTATATGCTGAACCAATTAAACAATATACCAACAGACCTATAATGATTGTTTGGACATAATTGATTTTCGTTTTCTGTCTAATTGTATTCCCCACCAAGTTGAAATTGGAGTTATTATAAAAGTTGGAAGCATCCACTGCCACCATTGTCCTCCTGTAAAAATAACATTTACTATGAATGCGGTAGTTGCGGCAGTATAACTTCCTGCCATTTTCCCAGCATGGGCCTTTATAATTGACAGAGGATGAAGGTTTTTACTTAAAAACATTCGAATATCAGTTAACCCCAACAAACACTGTAGTCCGCCGAAAAGAATTAAAACTATGGCACCAGTATAAATCATATAAGCTCCGTTGGCCAAACCAATGATCCCTAATGGCAGCATCATCCATTTCAATTTCTGATACCTTTTAACCGTGGTTATAAACCCACCTAACAGATTATGCAGAGTGAAAATGCCAATAAATAGAAAGAAAATTCTATTTGGGTGAAAAATACTCAACAAAATAGCCAAACTGGTGGCAATGGACATGAGTATAAAGTAAACCATTCCAATTTTTTTATGGATCCTATTTCCCTTTTTGGGAAGGATCATAACAATCGAACCCGATACCAGACCTAAGTACCCGGCAACAACATGAATTAAGACAAGTGGAGACATCATTTTAGTAGATTTTAGATTGCTTTAGTTAATAATACATTCCAATAATTAGCCTAAGAAGGCATTAATTAGAAGGCAATATTACCTCCAAATAAATACCGTCCCAAAGATAAGTGGCCTACAGCAAGGGTTTGGGGCAAATGGATAGGTTTGGGATAAATGACAACCTATGAGGGGTGAATGGAATGAATCTCTGAGATTTTTTTGCGGATTATTTCATTCAAACTTCGGGATACGGGCACCAATAATTCCAGCCTATCAAAATGTAATTTATATCCTTGAGAGTTACCCGAAACATGAATGACTTTTTTAAGATTTACTAGATAAGACCTATGGCAGCGAAATAAATTAGGTTCCAGTTTTAAGGACTTCTCGAGATTCTTAATGTTGTTACGCAACAACTTCATTTGAATTTGACCATTTAAACAATAATAAACCGCCACATAATTGTCCGCAGAAACGATTACATAAAGATCTTTCTCATGCATGGATATTTGATTCCGACCATTCTCAGCAACTAAAACCAACATATTATCCTGGCCTTGTTGATTATTATTATCACCATCAATTACCTTACTTAAGGTTTGGGCTTCTGCAAAATTTTTAGTTTGAAGTCGAGAATAACTAACGAGGGTTACTGTAATCACTGGAAAAATGCCAATTAGTAGAGTAATCCATTGAAAAGTAAGAAAACTGGTCCAATTTAGATTGAACATTTGTTGCCAATTAGAATACAATAAATTTAAAGTTCCAATTAACAGAACAGTCCATAAAGTCCATAAAATTTCCTTCCAAACGGTCCATTTTTCTTCCTTAAACCAAGATTTAAAAATGGTTTCGATGATAATAGAGTTAGCGATAAGGACAGAACTGGTAATTAAACCATAGCCCATTAGCCTTAATACCTTATAGGACGATTGCCACATATTAATTCCGAACGGTTGAAATATGAGCAGGAAAAGAAACACAAATAGACCAAACATAAATGCAGATAGCAGTTTACGCTTAAAATCTTTGCTTTTAGGATATGGTTTAGTTAGGATATACATAAATATCCAGACAAATTAATAGAAATTCATTAGGAACATCAAGGACCCTGAACAAAAGTCAAATTTTGATGCAAAACTTTCAGATAATCGTTGAAAATCTCGAAAATTATCATCAAAAAAATGGATCTATCTAAGTACTAATAACCTAGTATTTTTAGCATGCTCTTGTGGCTTTGCTCCTTACTAAACAGCTTGGTATAATATTCTCCATTCTCATCTAAATCAATAATAACATGTTTGGGTGCAGGTATTAAACAATGTTGAATTCCCCCATAACCTCCTAACGACTCTTGATAAGCACCCGTATTAAAGAAACCCAAATACAATGGTTCATCATCTTCACGAACATATTTTGGTAAAAAAACCTGTCCAATATGTGATTCAGAGTTATAATAATCCTGACTATCACATGTTAATCCACCTAAGTTTACTCGTTGATAATCCTTTTCCCAGTTATTTACTGCTAATAAAACAAAACGTTGGTTCATTCCCCAAGTATCTGGAAGTGTGGTAATGAAAGAACTATCAATCATATACCAAATTTCCGTATCGTTTTGCTGCTTAATATCCAAAACACTATAAAGGGTAGCCCCACTTTCTGCCACAGTAAAGGATCCAAACTCGGTAAATATATTGGGTTCGGCCACTCCTTGCTCCATACAATAGTTCTTTATATTCAGAATAATCTCATTAATTATATATTCATAATCGAAATCGAATGCCAATGAGTTTTTAATAGGTAAACCTCCGCCAATATTAAGAGAATCTAAGCTTGGGCAGATTTTTTTAAGTTCACAATATACCCCCAAGCACTTTTGTAATTCGCTCCAATAATAAACGCTATCACGGATTCCTGTATTAATAAAGAAATGAAGCATTTTTACCTCAAACTTCGAATTATTCTCCAGTTTTTCTTTATAAAAAGGAACAATATCCTTGTATCGAATACCCAAACGTGATGTATAAAACTCAAATTTAGGCTCTTCTTCTGAAGCAATTCGAATACCCAATTTCATTTTCGATGCATTACTTACATGCTGATCATAAAACTCCAACTCATTTTTGTTATCCAAAATGGGAATAATATTATTATGCCCTTTTTTGTGATAATCTACGATATATTGTTGGTAGGTTTCTCTTTTATACCCATTACAAATTATATACTTGTCTTTATCAATACTTTTATTCTTTATCAAGGCCTCAATAATCTCCATATCATAGGTTGAGGAGGTTTCAATATGAATATCATTCTTTAAAGCCTCTTCCAATACAAAGGAAAAATGAGAACTTTTGGTGCAATAACAATAAGTATAGCTTCCTTGATAATCAGCTTTTGCCATTGCTACTTTAAATAGTATTTTTGCCTTCTGGATTTGTTGAGAGATTTTGGGTAGATAGGTTATTTTTAACGGTGTACCATATTGCTTAATTACCTCATTTAATGGTATTTCATGAAAATAAAGGTCACCATCTTCAACTCGAAAACCATCTTGTGGAAACTCAAAAGTTTGATTAATCAAATCCTCGTACGTTGTTTTCATGCTGAGCGAATGTTATTTGAATGATTGAATACCACAAAAATAGTAGAAAATGTGGTAAAATGGACTCGAATAGACAATCTAACTCACTTGGATTAATAATTTAACGTTAAACTAACTTAATTAAAATATATGAAAGTAATCAAATTAATAGAAGTAAGGAGCGAGTTAGGAGCAGGAACCCGAGGTGCTAGCTTGGGAATTGATGCACTGAAATTAGCCTCCTTAGACTACGGATCCTATTATTTTGGCAAATTTAAAACCAAAGAGATTAGGGATACCAGCTATCTTTTATATAAGAATCCTATCAGGGCCTATGCAAAGCGGATAAGAGGGGTTATCAAAATATTTAATAAGTTGGCCAATGCCGTTCAAACAGAAATTAAGGCAGGTAGGTTCCCAGTAGTGCTTAGCGGCGACCATAGCAGTGCCGGTGGAACCATTGCGGGTGTGAAAATGGCCTACCCTGATAAAAAAATCGGAGTAATTTGGATTGATGCACATGCGGATCTGCATACTCCTTATACTACCCCTTCTGGTAATATTCATGGGATGCCATTGGCTTCAGCACTTGGTCTGGGCAATAAAATTGGAAGTAAAAACCCCGTAACGGGTGATACAATTCCATATTGGGAAATTTTAAAAAATCTAGGCGGTATTTGTCCCAAAATTACCCCAGATAGTTTGGTTTTTGTTGGATTAAGGGACCTCGAAAAAGAAGAAAAGGATTTCATCCAAAAAAACCATGTTAAGGTGGTAAAGGTTCCTGAGGTGCGCAAAGGGAAATTAAAAGAATTGGGAAATAAAATTTTACAAGACTATTTGGGACATTGCGATATTCTTTATGTATCATTTGATATTGACTCCTTAGACGCAAGTTTGGTTCCCGGTACAGGTACTCCGGTTAAAAATGGTTTACAGGTAAATGAAACCACCAAGCTATTAAAGGAGATTCTCAAGGACCCACGTTTAGCTTGTTTTGAGGTCACAGAAATTAACCCTCTTTTGGACAAAGAAAATCAAACGGCAGAAAGAATTTTTCCAATTTTCAGGGAGGCTATTAACACGATTGAAAAAAGCAAGAAAAAGGAAATAAAAGTTGTCAAAAAAATTGAGAAGGCGGTTAAAAAAGTAATCAAAGGCAAAAAAGTGAACAAAATGCCAAGAGTTAGACCGGAATTACAAACTCCAACACCCCTTAAAATAAAACCTACTAAAAAGAAAGTGGCCGGAAGTCCTAAAAAACCAAAGGCAAAAACCAAAGTGGTGAAGAAAAAAACTACACCTGGTATAAAAGTTCTAAAACCCAAACCACGCCTTCAACTGCCTAAGAAGAAAAAACCAACTCCCAAAGCCAAACCAACTAAGAAAAAAACAATGGCTAAAAAACCAATTAAAAGAACTCCAAAGAAAAAATAAATGACCATTCAACAAGAAATTTCAACAATTGTATTGTCTTATTTAAATATTTGTGGACAAGATAAAGGCATTCTATTCACAGAAAAAGATGTTTTAATAAATACCACTCCTAGTGATTTTATTGGAGACTATACTATTGTATTATTCCCCTTTATTAAAAAACTAGGTGTGAAACCAGATGAATTGGCAGAGGGAATTTCAACCGAAATCAAATCGAAGCTTGCAGCATATCAAGGTCATAATCTGGTGAAAGGATTCTTAAATATCCAATTATCTTCGGCATTCTGGAGTGAATGTTTAAAGCAAATATCAGATCAACCGAATTTTGGTATTCAAAATCCAGGAACCAATGGTCAATCCATACTTATCGAATACCCATCTCCCAATACCAATAAACCATTACACTTAGGTCATTTAAGAAATATATTTTTAGGTTCATCATTAGCCAATATTTTAGAAGCGAATGGGTATAAAGTGTTTAGAACTTGTTTGTATAATGATCGGGGAACAAATATTTCTAAAAGCATGTGGGCATATAATCACTCTGATGATAAAAAAACACCGACATCTTCTGGAATTAAGGGAGACCATTTGGTAGGCGATTATTATGTCCAATTTGCTAATGAATATAAGGCAGAAATAAAGAAACTAATTGACTCGGGTTTAACAGAGGAAGAAGCAAAAAAACATTCAAAACTTGAAAAGGAAATTGCAGAGTTAACCGTACAATGGGAATTAAAAATACCGGAAGTGGTGGATCTTTGGAAAACCATGAACGGATGGTTCTACGAAGGAGTAAAAAAAACCTATGATCGACTTGGGCTAGCATATGATAAAGAATATTACGAAAGTGAAGTTTATAACCGTGGCAGAGAAACCGTTGAAGAAGGATTAAATAAGGGGATATTTTATCAAAAGGAAGATTCATCTGTTTGGATAGATTTATCGGATGTTGGGCTTGATCAAAAACTGGTTTTACGCAGTAACGGCACAACGGTTTATATTACCCAAGACATTGCTTTGGTTTATCAAAAACAAAAAGACTTTAATTTTCAGCGTTCGGTTTATGTAGTGGGCAATGAACAGGAATACCATTTTAAAGTTTTGTTTGAGATTTTAAAGCGATTAGGATTAAAAGGATCGGAGCATTTGTTCCACTTAAGTTATGGAATGGTTGAACTGCCTACAGGGAAAATGAAAAGCAGAGAAGGTACTGTAGTAGATGCTGATGATTTAATAGACGAAGTGTTATTTATAGCCAAGGAAAAAGCGGATGAGCAAGGCAAACTCGCAGAAGTATCCAACGAGGAAAAAGAGAAAATTTATGAGCAAATTGGATTAGGTGCATTAAGATATTACTTATTAAGAGTTGATCCGGTTAAAAAAATGGTTTATAATCCTGCTGAATCTATAGATTTTAATGGAAATACAGCCCCATTTATTCAATACATTTATGCACGTACACAATCTCTTCACAGAAATTCAATTGCTCAAAATATTGAGATCCTTGCTATGGATGAAGCTGTTAAAACCTATTTACCTAATTTGTCTGAATCCAAATTAATCAGAACATTATTAGAGTTCCCGCATATTATTCGTGAGGCCGGAGAAAATTATAGTCCAGCATTGGTAGCAAATTATGTTTATCAGGTTGCTAGCGAATTCTCAACATTCTATCATGATTTTAAGGTACTTAAGGAAGATGATAAATATGCCCGTAGTTTTAGATTTCATTTAAGTCAAAAAGTTGGTTCTATTCTTCATAATGGTCTAAAACTTTTATGTATTGAAACACCCGAACGAATGTAAAATAGTATCTTTAATGCCAAAATTATAAATTATTTATGTCTAAATCAGCAAAAGTATCACCGACCCAATTAAAAAAGATGAATACATTTATGTCCATAATTTGTATCGCTTTATTTCTTATAACCTTATTGATTGTTTTCGGTACGAAGTTTGAAAATGCCTCGCCTGGTAATCGCGAGTTAGATTTTTGGATAGAAGGTTTAGGAAATATTGTGTTATTCAGTATACACTTGGTAATAAACAGTATTATTTGTCTGATTTGCTTATTAATTTTACTATTTACTGCCATAACTAAAAAATCATTGAAGAACCGACATACAATTGTCAATCTCATTTTACTATTATTATTCCATTTTTTACCATTTATGGTATTGTTGAGATATTGAGAATCCATTTCATCCAATCTTAAATGACCGATTACGCTAACAGAATTAAAGCAGACATACAAAAGTATGGTGTTCATATTATACATGTTATGGCAGATGAGGATGAAGCCAACTTTTCGTACACCATAGGTCTCACTGAGGTTTATAATAAACCAGAGATCATTATGATTGGTCAAAGCCAAGAACTTCATCAAATTATTCTTAACAACATGGCGTATGATTATAAAGATGGAAGAATTCTCTCTCCAGGAAAATTAGAAGAAAATATTTTGGATGAATACCCATGTATGATTGTAGACGTTGACAAAAAATATTTTGAAGAATATTTGGGTATTGCTGTGGATTATTATAACCATAAAAACTTCAAGGTTCTACAGATCGTTTGGCCAACACAATTGGGGATTTTCCCCAATGATAAGGATGCACCGGATGGATTTAAAAAATGGCAACCGATATTAGGTAAGCTTAAGATAAAATAAGACTAAACTAAACCATACAATTTAAACCCAATTACCAACTTTCCTATATTTGTATATGTACGAATTGATTGATGCCAATATAGCCAAACATATCCAGCTAACCGAAGAGGAAAAAGGCCTATTTCACTCCTTGCTTGCCGTTAAGAAATTTAAAAAGAAAGAGTACTTATTGCAGGCCGGGAATATTTGTCACTTCAATGGCTTCATCACAAAAGGTTGTATTAAGAACTATGTGATTGATGAAAAAGGGAACGAATTCATTATGTATTTTGCCATAGAAGACTGGTGGGTTGGTGATATCAGTAGTTTCTATGACCAAAAACCAGGCACCCTTTTTATAGAAACAATGGAGGATACTGAACTTTTAACGCTGGATTATCAGAGTAGTGAAAAACTGTTTAAAGCCGTCCCAAACTTCGAAAGACATTTCAGGATTCTTATTCAACGTGCCTTAAGTACATTGCAGCATCGATTTTACCAAACATTGGCAAATCCAGCTGAAGAAAGATACCTGGAATTTCTTAAAAAGTACCCTCAAGTGGTTCAAAGAGTTCCTCAACAACTTATTGCATCTTACATTGGGGTGACGCCAGAATTCCTAAGTAAAATAAAGGCCAAATTAGCTAAAAAGTCTTAATTAAAACTATGCTAAAATCTAATTATCAGATAGTTAAGATCCTAAATCAGGATTGAA
>JBEIQI010000223.1:0-5369 GCA_040376605.1 Flavobacteriales bacterium
ATTCGTAAAAACAAATTTTTCGCAGCGTATCAAAAAAGCCCGATGAACCAATGAGTTGTTGTGGTTGATGTTTTCTGCATACATCTATCAGTGTATCATCCAGAATCTCCTCAAAGTATGTTTCAAAGGATAAGATATCTATTTTCGTTAAAGGGTCCGTCGGTTTAAATTTTTCCAACAACCTGCTGGCACCTAATAAATAACTTTCTCTAAAATAAATTTTATGTGAATCATATAAAATAAACTCGGTGCTTCCTCCTCCAATATCCATGATCAGGTAGGTATTATTTTCTATTGGAGGATAAGCCCATGTTACACCCTCATAGATATAATGAGCTTCTTTATCTCCACTAATAATTTCAATATATATTCCCGTTTCACGTAAAATTTCATCCCTAAGCTCAGGTCCATTATCCGTGCTTCTAAATGCAGAGGTGGACGTAGCAATGATCTTATCTACCTCATATTTTTTCACCATGAATGAGTACGATTTCATGGCGTCGATTGCCCGTTGGTATGCATCCGCAACGATGGTTTTATTTTCAATCCCTCCTTTACCAATTTTTACTGGAATCTTATCTTCAAAAATAAATTTCTGTTGATCACCATTTTTTTCAGCAATCAATAAATTAAAAGTATTGGTGCCGCAATCTATTATGGCAATTCTCATTTACTTATTTAAAAGATGGGGAGACTAATAAATCTTTACTTCCAGGAGTGTATACATAAAATCCTTCGCCCGATTTTGCCCCTAGTTTGCCTGCGGTTACCATATTGACCAATAACGGACATGGAGCATATTTTTGATTCCCCAAACCATCATATAACACATGCATTATGCTTAAACAAACATCCAATCCAATGAAGTCGGCAAGTTGCAGTGGACCCATAGGATGAGCCATTCCTAACTTCATCACGGTATCAATTTCTTCTACGCCTGCCACCCCTTCAAATAATGTAATAATGGCTTCATTAATCATCGGCATGAGAATTCTGTTGGCTACAAATCCCGGATAGTCATTTACAATTACCGGTATTTTGCCCAACTCTTTCGACTTATTACCAATGGCATCAGATACTTCTTTGGAAGTAGAATAGCCGTTAATAATTTCTACCAGTTTCATAACGGGTACAGGATTCATAAAGTGCATACCAATAACCTGCGAAGGTCGCTTGGTAACTGATGCAATTTTAGTAATAGAAATACTGGATGTATTGGATGCCAAGATGGCATTGACCGGAGCAGCCTCATCCATGTCTTTGAATATTTTTAATTTCAAATCAATATTTTCGGTAGCAGCTTCTACTACTAACTCCGCATTAGCCACTCCTTCTTTAATCGTTGTATACGTTTTTATATTAGCTAATGTGGTTGTTTTGTCTGCTTCTGTAATGGATCCTTTGGTAACCATTCTATCCAGGTTTTTGGTGATGGTTGATATACCTCTATCTAAAGCTTCCTGCGAAATATCAACCAATGAAACTTGGTGGCCAGTCATAGCAAATACATGGGCAATTCCATTTCCCATAGTTCCTGATCCGATAACAGTTATATTTATCATGTGTATTTACAATAAGTTGTTTAACAAATGTAAAATATTTTTCATTCTAATTGCTGAGGTTTATACCATGAATTCACCTTATCCTTAAATGCTCATTGGACATTTGCCTGGATATTTTAAAAAATATTAAACCTAATTTATTTAGCTTTTTCTGCGTAAAATGCATGTAATATAGGTCCTCGCCATCCTTTATGTGGGTATGCTTTTACTTTTACAAAACCGGTATCCGATAATAATTCAATAGCCTGGTTGGGTTGTAAAAACTTAAATACACTTTTAATTAGATAGGTAAATATTTTTGAAGATCCCGATACAACGGTACAAAATGGAACAATAAAGCCCCATCCTAAAATTCCCCATAAGGGTCTGGCATACCAGGTATTGGCCAACGAATAATCATGAATGACCAATTTACCTCCAGGTTTTAATAACTTAAATAATTGTTCTACTGATTTTCTATAATCGGGCATATTACGCAATCCATAAGCCATAAAAATGGCATCGAAGGTATTTGGCTCAAAATTTAAATGCATGCCATCCTGCAAATCAAACTCCATTTTGCCTTCCAAAATCTCTTTGCTGAATTTTTTATTGGCTTCTTCTAACATCCCTTCAGAATTATCAATTCCGATGATTTTACCTGTTTTAATATATTTAAAAACCGCCTTGGATGATTTGCCTGTACCACAGCAAAGATCCAATACTTGCTCATCACCTTGAAGATTTAACAAAGAAGCACTGTAATTAAGATCTGTTTGATAGCCTTGGCTCATTCCGGTGGCAAAATCGTATCGCCGGGCTATTTTATTAAATTCCTTAGGTACAGCCTGTTTATTCTCTATTAGTATAGTGGTTTTTGTATTCATATTACGTTGTTTAACCCTTTAATACCTTTTATATTACCTATCTTTGAGGTGGGGAAATTAAGTCCTCAAAAACTTTTTAATCCATCTTAAACAAAATTACCAATCATTTGTTTATTAAACACATAGATTTATGACAAAGAATTCAAAATCCGTATTAATTATTGGTGCTGGCCTGGGTGGTTTGGCAACAGCTCTTCGTATGTCAGTGAAGGGTTATAGCGTAACCATAGTTGAAAAGGACCATCAGGCCGGAGGCCGTTTAAATGAGATTAAACAGGATGGCTTTACTTTCGATATGGGACCCTCTTTTTTTAGTATGAGCTACGAATTCGACGAATTGTTTAAGTCTTGTGGAATTCCTAATCCATTAGAGTATCAGCAACTTGATCCATTATATGTGGTTAATTTTGCTAATAGTAAGCGGCAATTTAAAATATCCACCAATTTGGATAAGCTTACCAAGGAGTTTGAAGATTTGGAGCCTGGGTTTAGAGATAAGTTAGATAGATATTTAAAAAATGCCGGCGAAATATTTCATGATACTGAATATAAAATTGTAAAAAGAAATTTCGATAGCAAGCTGCAATATCTGGCAACTATGACCACCGTTCCATGGAAACATGCACCACGCATGATGAGAAGTATGTGGACCGAATTGGAGAAGTACTTTACCTCTCATGAAATTAAGGTCATCTTTTCATTGGTTGGTTTTTTCTTGGGAGCAACCCCTTTCGATACTCCAGCGGTTTATAAATTATTAAACTATACCGAATTGGTGCATGACGGGTATTGGAACATTAAAGGCGGTATGTATAGAATTACAGAAGCTTTGGTAAAGGAACTCAATGCTCGTGGGGTTAAAATCGTTTATAATACCGAAATTACCGAGTTTGCACAAAACAACGACGGAATTCAATATTTTACTGATCAGCATGGGAAGAACTGGGAGGCCGATGTATATGTTTCTAATAGCGATGCAGCTGCCTTTAGGGGTATGATTTTAAAAAGGCAAAAGTACACCCCTGAAAAATTGGATAAATTGGATTGGACCCTTTCGCCTTTTACCATTTATTTAGGTGTTAAAGGTAAAATTGAAGGTTTGCATCATCATAATTATTTCCTCGGAGATAATTTTAAGGATTATGCTTATAAAATTTTCAAAACCTCTGTGAGTCCGGAGAAACCCTATTATTATGTAAATGTAAGTTCTAAGTCCAATACCAACTGCGCTCCTGAAGGTTGTGAGAATTTATTTATTCTTTGCCCTATGCCCGATATGAGATTTAAGCCCGATTGGTCGGATGCTGACGAACTAGCTGATAATATTATTGCCGATTTAAGCACCCGTGTAGGATATGATATTTCTAATAATATTCTTACAAAAAAAATAATGACTCCTATTGAATGGAGAGATAAATTTAATTTATATCAAGGAAGCGGATTAGGGTTAGCACATGGTATGGATCAGGTAGGTGGTTTTAGACCTACCAACAAAGATGAAGAATTTAAAAACCTTTATTATGTTGGCGCCAGCACGGTTCCAGGTACAGGTTTACCAATAGTTGTAATTAGTTCAAGATTAGTAACTGAAAGAGTAGAACATGAACATAGCCTTGTATAATCAAATCTCCGACGAGTGTAATGCTTTAATTACTCAACGTTATAGCACTTCATTTACTCTCGGGATTAAAATGTTGGGAAAAAGATTCCAACAAGCCATTTATGGAATTTATGGCTACGTTAGGGTAGCAGATGAAATTGTAGATAGTTTTCATGGATTTGATAAGGCAACATTATTGCAAGAATTCGAACGTGATACTTATCTGGCTTTGGAACGTGGAATTAGTACCAATCCTATTATTCAATCCTTTCAGCGTATTGTAGAGGCCTATAAAATCGATCATGAATTGGTTAAAGCCTTTTTGGAAAGTATGAAAATGGATTTGGAAGATCAAAAATATGATCCATCCTTATACCAAAAATATATTTATGGTTCGGCCGAGGTGGTTGGACTCATGTGTTTAAAAATATTCTGCGAGGGCAATAAACAAAGGTATGAGGAGCTAACTCCAGCAGCAAAAAGTTTAGGGGCTGCTTTTCAAAAAGTAAATTTCCTGAGAGATTTGAAGGATGATTTTTATGAAAGAGGAAGGGTTTACTTTCCAGGACTTGATATAAAAACTTTTGATATTGAATCAAAAAAGTTAATTGAAGATGATATTCAAAAAGATTTTGATGATGCTTTATTAGGGATTAAACAATTACCCGATGGATCAAGAATTGGGGTTTATCTAGCCTACCGATATTATGTAAAATTATTTAAACGGATTAAGAGAAAAATGCCCGAACAGGTTATAGAAGAAAGAGTAAGAATTAATAATGCCGCTAAAATGTATATCCTTGCTCGTTCGGTTGCTCGTTATAAACTAAATTTATTATAGCCATTTCTGGTTTATAACTATTTGATATACAGCAGGTTTTCTGATTCGGAATTTTAGCCCTAACTTAGTGATCGATTTAAATGGCATGAGTCTTCAACTATACCATATAACAGCGCAGGAATGCAATACCATTGTTACTAAAAGGTACAGTACTTCTTTTAGTTTGGGTATTAAAATGTTGGGCAAGCAATATCAAAAAGGAATTTTTGGTATTTACGGATATGTTAGGTTAGGTGATGAAATTGTAGATTCATTTCAAGATTATGATCGCCAGCAAATTTGGGATGAATTTGAAAAGGATACCTGGTTGGCTTTAGAACGTGGAATTAGTCCAAATCCTATTATCAATACTTTTGTACAAGTCGTAAAAAAATACAACATTCATTACGATTTAATCAAGGCTTTTCATACCAGCATGAAGTTGGATTTAGAGGAGCAAAAATATGATCCTGTATTATTCGAAAAATACATTCATGGTTCCGCTGAGTTGGTGGGCCTCA
>JBEIQI010000179.1:0-6509 GCA_040376605.1 Flavobacteriales bacterium
AAAACAGTACCCCAAGCAGAGTTTTTGGGACTTACCATTCCTGATAAAGATTTAAAATGGAACGAAACCAAAAAAGGATACGATTTTGGAATACCAAATTGGGATGAGTTTTATAATGTAATTAAAGGAAATGGTCCATGTAATAAACAACGTTTAGATGCTCGAATTAAAGCAGATAAAGCAGGCGAATGGGTTAGAGAAGCATCCATGGCATATTACGAGAAAAAACAATTAAAGAAACAAGTAGCGTAAAGAAATTAAATATGAGCAAAAAAAATTGGCCACTCTGGGAAGTTTTCATCAGAAGTAAAAATGGATTAAGTCATAAACATGTAGGAAGCTTGCATGCTGCTGACGAAGAAATGGCAGTAGAAAATGCCCGAGATGTATATTGCAGAAGAAGCGAAGGAGTAAGTATTTGGGTAGTAAAATCTACAGATATATTTGCATCCGATCCGGGCAAGTCGGAAGAATTATTTGAAACGGCTAAAAATAAAATTTATCGCCATCCAACCTTTTATGATATTCCTAAAGAAATAGGACATATGTAATCCAATTTTTGTTTAATAAGGAATCCAGAAATGACAAAACAAGAAGCATTATTTGAATATATACTCCGCATTGGGGATAACTCATTAATTATGGGACACCGCATGAGTGAATGGTGCGGACATGGTCCAATATTAGAGCAGGATATTGCTTTAATTAATATTTCGCTGGATCATATCGGGCAGGCAAAAAACTGGCTAAATCTGGCATGTGAGGTAGAAGGCAAAGGCCGTACAGAAGATGATTTGGCCTATCACCGCGATGTAATGGATTTTAGGAATGTTTTATTATGCGAACAACCTAATGGACATTGGGGTGAAACTTTGGTACGTGGATTTTTATTTGATACCTATAATTATTATTTCAATAAAGCTTTAACACAATCCAATCATCCTGCTATTGCTGAAATAGCAACTAAATCTTTAAAGGAAATTTCATATCATAAAAATTATTCCTGCGATTGGATCGTTCGATTAGGTGATGGAACTGACGAAAGTCATAGTAAAATGCAGCAAGCCCTTTTAGATTTGTGGATGTATAGTGGAGAGTTATTTGTGATGGACGAGGTAGATGAGTTGATGGTAAAAGAAGGTATTGGGGTAGATTTACAACAAATCAAAAATGAATGGGATCAAACTGTCAATGCAACTCTTATAGAAGCCACCTTGAAGCGCCCTGAAGATAAATGGATGCAAAGTGGAGGAAAAAAAGGGGTTCATACCGAACACTTGGGATATATTTTAGCCGAAATGCAATTTCTGCCAAGAGCCTATCCGGATGCCAAATGGTAAATCTCCTGAAGAGATAAACAAGTAATAAAAAAATCATTGGTGCATACAAAAACTGATATCAACAGCATTTACAAAATTCTTGAAACAGTGGTTGATCCGGAAATTCCGGTTCTTACCATTGAAGATTTGGGGATTTTAAGATCCGTTGAATGGTTGGGAGATCAGCTAGTGGTTACCATTACACCTACCTATAGTGGTTGTCCAGCCATGAAAATGATTGAAACCGAAATAACCCTTACCTTAAAAACTGCAGGTTTCGAAAATGTATTAGTTAAATCTATTCTATCGCCGGCCTGGACAACCGATTGGATGAGTGAAGCAGGCAGAGAGAAACTGGAGGCCTATGGAATTGCACCACCCTTACATGCCTCAGCAGATAAAAAAATATTATTAGGTATCAACAAACATGTGAGGTGTCCGCAATGCAAAAGTGAAAACACCGAAATGAAAAGCCAGTTTGGAAGCACTGCCTGCAAATCGCTATATGTTTGTTTGGATTGTAAAGAACCATTCGATTACTTTAAGTGCCTATAATGGGTTCTACGGATACCACCAACGAGCAGTCTGCATATTCACCTAATTTCGACGTATTCTTATATTTTATTGATCTTTCGGTGCATAAAGATACATAGCAAAACAACCTTTATTACTATCCATAGCGCCCTATTCATTACTGATTTCCATTGTCAGTAGATTGAAGTTTGTCAATTTTAAGTAAAAAAAGGAGGTCAATGACTAAAGTTTACCTTATCTTTGATTCAACACAATTATCCACTATGTTCAGCGAACAAGATCATTTACAAGGAAAAGACCCCATCGTTAATCTTATTTACAAGAAACTAATCAAGGAAGTTCAGCAGTTTGGTCCAATTAAAATTGAACCAAAAAAAGCTTCCATTCAGTTGGCTAATCGTTTTTCATTTTGCGGAATATTTGTGAGAAAAAATTGCCTTAACTTAGAAATTCATATGAACCATAAGTTAAAAAGCAAAAAGTTTACCAAGGTAGAACAAGTATCTGCAAACCGCTATGTGCATGCCATTACCGTATTTTCGCCTACCGAAGTAAATGAAGAATTATTGACTTGGTTAAAGGAAGCTTACGAATTAAAAATCTAATAGATTACCTTAACATGAGAAAGAATCTACTTCTTCCTTTGATTCTGATATTATTAACTGGCTGCACCGCTGGTGATTCTTATTCTACATTTACCATAGACAATTCAAGTAGTTTAAATATTGCTATTGAATATTATCAATTAAGCAATGGTGATACTGCTCAACTGGTAATTGTTCCCAACAATTCAGAACAAATTTGGGAAGTAACCGCTAAGGGACGCAATACCAACTGGTATTATGATTTTGGAGTAAACATCAACCATATTATTAATTCAAATGGAGATACATTGCTAATGAATCCCAATATCGCCAGCAACTGGGTCATGTATAATGCAGGTACAGATAGTTATTATCACCTGCCAATCAGCGATAGCTCCTTTTAGCAAAGAGCTGAATTCACAACTAATTACGAATTTTCAATATAATCTTGGTTCATTGCAACCAAGTTGAGTATTTATCGGGTCAATTTAACCTAGGTTTGATTATCCGTCTAAAATATTGACAGAAAAACAAGAGCTGCTATATAACCTGTCAAATTATTTTCCGCATAAATCCTAGCATTCATGCATATGTTAATAACTTTATTTGCGATTTCGAAGCCAATTTACATATCTTAATGCAAGCAGTATTTGACAGTTTTCTTGTCAGCCTTAAATGAAAGATAAGGTTGAAAAAGAGTTAAACTCCGAGGATTGCCAAAGAATTAACATTTAGAAAATAATTAAAACCAGATATTTATGGAAGATTTAAACAGTGACGTATTAGTTGAACCGAAAAAGAACGGTGTAGCTCAAGCAGACAAAAAAAATACCAAGGCAATGGATAATGTAAATAAGGAAAAGCAACAAGCCCTGAAACTCACCTTGGAGCGATTAGAAAAGACCTATGGTAAAGGTACCATCATGAGAATGGGGGATAACAAGGTAGTGGAAGCCATGGAAGTTATTCCAACAGGATCCATTACGCTTGATTTAGCTTTAGGTGTAGGTGGTTATGCCAAAGGAAGAATTGTAGAAATCTATGGACCTGAATCCAGCGGTAAAACAACCCTTACCTTACATGCAATTGCGGAATGTCAGAAAAGCGGAGGAATTGCTGCATTTATCGATGCAGAGCATGCTTTCGACAGATTTTATGCCCAAAAATTAGGAGTAGATATAGATAATCTTTTAATCTCTCAACCGGATAATGGTGAGCAGGCATTAGAAATTGCTGATAATTTAATTCGTTCAGGAGCTATTGATATTTTAGTGGTTGACTCGGTTGCCGCCTTGGTACCAAAAAGTGAACTAGAAGGTGAAATGGGTGATAGTAAAATGGGATTACAAGCCCGTTTAATGAGTCAAGCCATGAGAAAATTAACGGCTTCTATCAGCAAAACCAATTGTTGTTGCATATTCATTAACCAATTGAGAGAAAAAATTGGGGTGATGTTTGGTAACCCTGAAACTACCACTGGTGGTAATGCCTTAAAATTTTATTGTTCATTGCGTTTGGATATTCGTAGAATAGGTCAGATTAAAGAAGGGGATGCCATTATGGGTAACCGTTCTAAAGTAAAAGTGGTAAAAAATAAATTAGCAGCTCCGTTTCGTACCGCTGAATTCGATATCATGTATGGAGAAGGTATTTCCAAAACAGGCGAAATTGTGGACCTGGGAGTTGAATTAAATATTCTAAAGAAAAGTGGATCATGGTACTCGTATGGAGAAACCAAATTAGGACAAGGAAGGGATGCCATTAAACAATTGTTGAATGACAATCATGAATTGGCCGATGAATTGGAAAAAGCCATCAAAGAGGCCGTTATTGCCAAAAGCGAAAACTAAGATCAACCATATCTTTGGTAAAAAAATCCCCATCCGTGCCGGTATGGGGATTTTTGTTTATTGCTAATCCCATGCGGCTAACCGATATTTACATGATTTTGTTATCTCTTTAGAAGATAGAATTTTTGTAACATTGCAGTATGAATAGAATGTTGTTTTGGGTGATGGCCACCTTCCTGATAGCCTCTTGCGGAAGCAAAAAAATAAAAGATCCAGTCATTAATCCGAAGGATAGTTTATCTACATCACTTAACCTTATCAACGATCAAATTAAAAATGATCCGGAAAATCCGAATCTACTTTACGAACGATCTAAACTATATTATAATCAGAAACTCGTTGATAAATCCCTAGAAGATATTACGAAAGCAGTAAGTATAGATTCAAGTCAAGCTCCTTTTTTTCTTCATCTATCCGATGTTTATTATGCAATGAACAAAATTTCTGAAGCCAAAAAAGCCATCGAAAAGTCTTTACAACTGGATCCAAAAAGCCGCGAAGCCAACGCTAAAATGGGAGAGCTTCAATATTATCTAAAAGATTATGGAAATGCCTTTAAATACCTTGATGAAGCATTAAGGATCGATCCCTATTATGCCAAGGCCTATTTTATAAAAGGACTCTGTTTTAAAGAAAATGGGGATACTTCTTTGGCCATTTCCAGTTTTAGAACTTGTGTTGAACAAGATCCTGATTATTTCCACGCTTATATGCAATTAGGAGATATCATGTCACGACAAAACAATCCTCTAGCCATCGACTATTATAGCAATGCCATAAGAGTAAATGGTTCTATGGTAGAAGCCTATTATGGTTTGGCCTATTTTTATCAGGAACATGGTCAGCCGGAAGAAGCCATTGAAGTATATGATGATCTATTAAAAGTAGATCCACACAATGCCCCAGCCAAACATAATATTGGTTATACCTATTTATTTAAATTGAATGAACCGGGCAAAGCAGTTAATTATTTCACTGATGCCATTTTAGATGATCAGGAATTGGTCAATGCATACTATCACAGAGGATATGCCTACGAAAAGCTAGGCAAAAAAGACTTGGCCATTAAAGACTATAAAAAAGCAACGGCTTTAGATCCTGAATTTAATTTACCGAAAGAGAGACTCAAAAAGTTAGGGGCTAAGTAACTATTTTTTAGTTCCGGGTTTCAATTTGTCGGAAAATGCTTTTTTAAATTTCTCCACTTTAGGTTTAATGACCATGGTACAATACATTTCGTTTCCATTGGCATTAAAATAGTTCTGATGATAGTCCTCAGCCACATAAAAGGTAGCAGCAGGGACAATTTCGGTAACAATTGGATTATTAAATGCCCCTTCATCATTGAGCTTCTTTTTATAATACAAGGCTCTTTCCTTTTGAAAGTCATTATGATAAAATACCGCCGAACGATATTGAGTACCATAATCAGCACCTTGTCGGTTAAGGGTAGTTGGATCGTGTGTTTGCCAAAAAACTTCTAATAAATCATCAAACGAAATTACCTGCGGGTTGTAGTATACCTGACAAACTTCTGCATGCCCTGTATTCCCAGAACAAACTTGTTTATACGTTGGGTTCGCCACTGCACCACCGGTATATCCCGATTCAACCTTATACACTCCATTTAAATCTTGAAAAATGGCTTCGACACACCAAAAACAACCAGCACCAAATGTTGCGGTATCCTGTGTTGTACTATCGTTATATATCATATTATTTAATTCGGTTTTAGGTTTATCTTGGGTTGAATTCATTAGTTGGTTGTTCGCGCCACAACTCATTAAACACCATAAGGGAACCAATAATTTTATCATACCACAAGTTTTTAATTAATAACAAATAAACCAAGTAAAGGTTCATAAATAAACAAAACAACTCAGTTTAACATAAAATTTCGACCCAATGAAAACCCAAGAAAAGAAGTCTAAATCCCATAAAACCTTATAACTTAGCTTCTAAAGGCCATACAAGGATAATATTTCTTAATTTTAAGCCAAATTTTTTACAACTCTTGAAACGTAACTTTTTACTGCTAATATTGATCGTTTTGGCCGCCTCCTGCAGTTCAACCCGAAGGCTATTGGAGGGTGAACATTTACTTGCTAAAAATTCCGTGGTAGAGTCTAAACCACTCAATAAAAACGAACGCGACGACATTGCCGATTATGTTTTACCAAAAACGAACAAGAAATTTTTAGGATTCTGGAGATTCTACCTCC
>JBEIQI010000113.1:0-9125 GCA_040376605.1 Flavobacteriales bacterium
CGTTGGTGTGATAAACACTGGGGTTGCTGGACAACTAATCGTTGAGGTGGCTGGTAAGCCTGTAATAACCGGTGCGGTAAGATCTTGTACATTGATCGTTTGACTTGCTGTTGAACTGTTTCCACATCCATCGGTAGCCGTCCAGGTTCTGGTGATGCTATAGTTACCTGCACAGGTTCCTGGGGTGGTTATATTGCTAAACGTTAAGACTGCTCCTGAACAGTTGTCGGTGGCCGTCGGTGTGGTAAACACTGGGGTCGCAGGACAACTAATCGTTGAGGTGGCTGGTAAGCCTGTAATAACCGGTGCGGTAAGATCTTGTACATTGATCGTTTGTGTTGCTGTTGAGCTATTACCACATCCATCGGTAGCTGTAAATGTTCTGGTAATGCTATAGCTTCCGGCACATGCTCCTGCTGTAGTTACATCTGCTGTGGTTATCGTTACTCCTGAACAATTATCCGTGGCCGTGGCGGTTGCAAAGCTTGGCGCTATTGAACAATCTATTGTTGATACTGCAGGTAATGGATCGATTACTGGGGCAATATCGTCTATTACCGTGATCGTTTGTGTTGAACTGCTTGTATTGTTACAGTTGTCGGTGGCACTCCAGGTTCTGGTAATTACATAGTTACCTGCACATGAGCCAGGAGTAATTGTTTCGTTGAATACTACACCTAAAATGGTAACTCCACTGCAGTTGTCACTTACCGTTACCGTGGCTGGTACGGGTAAACTGGTGCAGTTTACCGTTGTATTAGCTGGTACTCCACTTAATAATGGACCGGTTACATCTATTACCGTGATCACTTGTGAAGCGCTGGTTGAGTTACCGCATACATCTGTTGCTGTCCAGGTTCTGGTGATGGTATAGTTACCGGCGCAGCTACCTGCAGCCGTTACTTCATTAAAGCTAATCGTGGCTCCACTACAATCATCGCTAGCTGTTGGGCTACCTACCACAGGAATTGGATCTCCACAATCGATACTTAGATCCGATGGAACTCCTGCCAATACTGGGGCTGTTACATCGGTTACCGTAATCGTTTGTGATTGAGAACTGCTGTTTCCACAGCCATCGGTGGCCGTCCAGGTTCTGGTAATGATATAGTTACCTGCGCAGCTGCCTGCGGTGGTTACTTCGTTCATCGTTACTGGTACACTGCCAACTGGGCTACAAGCATCTAATGCCGCTACTGCACCGGCTGCTGGTACACTTCCACAGTCTACCGTGATATCTGCTGGTACACCTATTAAGTTAGGTCCTGTGATATCTTGTACATTGATGGTTTGTAAACAAGTTGTGCTATTGCCTAATGCATCTGTTGCCGTCCACGTTCTATTGATCGTATAATTACCCAAACAAGTTCCAACAACCGTTGCATCCGATGAGTTGATATTGATGGCAACTGCAGGGGTACAATTATCTGTAGCCGTAGCAAAGCCAAGGGCGGCCGGACTACTATTATCTGTACAAGCTATCGTTACATTTGATGGACATAGGATCGTTGGGGCCTGGTTATCTACGATCGTGATTGTAAAGGAACAGGTATTAGTATTACTCGATGCATCTGTTGCTATATAGGTAATCGTATTAACCCCTACCGGGAAAAAGTCTCCACTGGTAAATGGATCACCTGGGTTTTGCACTATGGTTACTCCTGGGCAGTTATCCGAAAACGTGGGTAATGCATAGGTTGTGGTTCTTCCACAGGTACCTAGAGCGTTCGCAAAGGACTGGTTCGCCGGACAAGTAATCGATGGTAACTCAGCATCTATTACAGTGGTAGTGAAACTACAGGTTGCGCTGTTACCCGCACCATCCGTTACCCTAAAGGTATTGGTGGTAGTGGTACCCACTGCAATAAGTGAACCTGATGGTAATCCTCCAATTTGAGTTGTAGTCGCTCCGACACAATTATCCGTGCCTATCGGGGCAGTATAATTTACCACTGCATTACACTGATTCAAAATATTATTTACTGTAAAATTGGCTGGGCAGGTAATTGTAGGGGTTTCAGTATCATTTACGGTTACGGTAAATGATTGGGAGGATGTATTACCTGCGGCATCAGTAGCTATAAACGTATTGGTGGTAGTACCCACCGGGTAAGTGGCTCCACTGGCTAAACCGGCAGTTTGGCTAATAGATGGGGCAGTATTGGTGAAATTCAAACTCCAATTGATTAAAGAACCCACATCTCCGGTAGCTCCATCAAAAATGGATAAAGTCCAATTCCCATTTGGGTTTTGTCCGTCAAAGTTGGCAAAACCACCCGCCCCTTGAGGAATAAAGGTTCCAGTAAACGGAGCAGTTCCAAGAGTTATAGGGGTTCCTGCTGACATATTAAAACAGGTATTGGTATAATTGTCCCCTGAACCTCCATTGCCATTGGACAAGTTATAGACGGTACCGAGTGGAGAGATTAAATCAATGTTTAAATCCGAATCCCAGGTATGGGTCAAATTAATACAAACACTATTTAAACTAACAGTGCTTCCTAAATTTGGCATTAATCCTGAGGCCGAGATAGTTGAATTAGCCGTTACAAAATCATTGAGTGCTAGAGGAGCACCTGAATAATTGAAGTTGAGCGTAGTAGGAAAACAATTATCTGTTGCAGTTGGCGCAGTATAACTAACCGTTGCAGAACAGGTCCCAACAGCATTTGAAACCGATATATTCGCAGGCACGGTAACTACTGGGCCCGTTACATCATTTACAGTAACCGTAAAACTGCATGTGGAAGAACAAGAACCACTTGTAGCCGTTAGTGTTACATTCGTTACGCCTATATTAAAGGTTGAACCCGATCCGGTTCCTGAACCCGTTCCAGTAGTTGCACCGGAAAAGCTGTATGAAAAGGTACCTACTGATGTAGTTGCCACATAATTAACCACCGCCTGGCAAGAAGCATTGGCATTAGCAATTTGATTTGAAGGACAGGTTACTACCGGCGCTGTGCCTAAAACGGTTACCGTGGCCGTAGCAGAATTGGTGCAACCAGTGGCTGTAGCAGTGGCTGTTACCGTATAAGTGGTGGTAGAACCGGGTGTAACCGAAACACTTGCTCCTGATAATGAACCTGGATTCCAAACATAAGTAATCGGAGAAACCCCACCTGTTATGGTAATGTTATAATCTTCGGTTTCTCCAAAAGTAACATTGGTACATGGAGGATTGGCTAGAACATTAGGATTTACATTATAAGTGCATCTTACCCTCATGCGGGTTGTACCATTAATGGCAGTTAAGGGTATAGTTGTTGAGCCAGAATAAGTGGCCGGATTGGTTCCAGCAAAGCCATTAAAAATTTGTTCTGATGGAGCAAAAGTCCCATCCTGATTATAATCAATCCACATGGCCGCACCTTCAACATCACCAGAGGTCGTTATAGAATATGGAATCGTGGATCCTGCAACCGCAGATGCTGAAGGCGTAGCGAACAAGGTGTATCCAGCCCCACCTCCATCGCATCCTGAAGATCGGTTAATTCCTCCAAAACTAACATTAGAAATTTGATCCGGAAAAATACACGATGACGCTGGAGTACAATAAACTGGTGCCGCACCTGAGCTAGCAGTTAATACAGAAGGGGTAGGTGAACATAAACTAGTCGGACTTGCCGTTGCAGTAACAGAAGGCGGAGCAATGGTATTTACAACAATGGAAGCACGTGTCGCACTAGGACAAGTCCCATTAAATGATTCTGCAAAATAAGTGGTGGTTGACAAGGGAACAACTGCAAAGTTGGCCCCACTAGCACTGGTTCCCAACAAAGTCCCCCCTACGGCTGCATTATACCAACGAATGGTATTACCCGCAGAGGTTGCCGTTAAATTGGCCGTAGCCCCCGGACAAACCGGGTTAGGTGTGGCAGTTAATGCCGTTGGAACTCCTGGCGCAACTCCTGTTACTGTTACTGTTACTGCTGTTCTAGAGCAACTTATCTTTGAAGTTCCGGCATTAAATGCTTCTGCATAATAGGTGGTGGTTCCAGCAGGACTTACACTAAAATTAGCTCCACTTGCACTAGATCCAATTGAAACACCACCTGTGGCCACCGTATACCATCGAATAGTATTCCCTGCAGATGTTGCATTCAAATTAGAACTTCCACCGCAAGATACTGTTGCCGGTGTGGCTGTAACTGAAGTGGGAGAGGCCAAATTACCAGGGGTCCAGGTAAATGCCAATCCGGACGTTGGCATAATGGTATTGGAACTCGTAACAGTGGCAGCATTAGTTGCTCCAGCTGTAGTAGCACTCCAATTTGTGGCAGTAGTTCGATTATTAAAATCAGCATTAGTAGCCCCTCTTAAACCCACTTGACATGTTAATCCAGTTGCACTAGTTGCTGTACAAGTTCCATAATTAATGTGAACAATATTGACTGTCTCGAATAATACAATTTGAAAATTCAAAACATCGCCTGTCACGGCACCAAAATTGTATCTCCGAGCATTGTTCCATTGAACAACAAAAACACGATTCGGAGCAGTTCCAGTCGTTAAATAGGAGATTCGGTTAGTATTATTTATCAAATCTCGTCCAAATGCAGAAATTGCACCTGCATAAAGAGTTGTGGAAGAAATCGGAATGTAATTTGTTGTGCCAGGATTGGTTGCTCCGAATGTAATAAACCCATTAGAAGCTACAGTGCATGTAGTGTATGCAGTTCCATTAAAAATAAAAGTGAAACCAATTGGCACAGCAGCTTGCTGATTGTCATCCCAAGTTGTTGTAAATAGGTTTGTGCCGCCAACTATTGGCGTATAAGTAGTGCTAGTTTGCGCAAAGCAATAAGAGGCCACCTGTGCATTCAGCTGCAAACCAAGTAAACAACATGTAATTATTGTAAAAATTCTTTTCATAAACCTAGTTTTATATTTCTAATGAAATCGCCTAATTCTATTTTCAATATATAATTGGCCATTAATTACCATTACAATATTGAGAACAATTCTAACCTTGGATTAATAATTCAATTTTATTTAAATTTGAAGCAACCATTAATATTATTGTAGCTCTTTTGAAATTTAGAGTTTTTAAAAGCCGGATGCCCTAATTTTCGACCAAGGGTGGTTTTTACTCGACGAAGGAGGATAGAAGTTAGAATTATTGAATTTATATTAGAATTAACAGCATGCCCATGGACTGAATTAGGATGCCTTTTAGTTATTATCTATTAGACCTTGCGTTGCTAAATTCCATCGATTAGTAAAATTAGCCATCGTTTTAACCGATGATTTATGGTTATGTTTAATGATTGAAGAATTATTCGATCGAATAGAACTCGACTACAATCGTTTTATTGCCATGTTAGAGGCCTATGCCATGGTCAAATTAAAGAAAACCCATACTCTAGGTTCTGTTGGCTAGTGGTTATATGCCCTACATTTAAGGATTCGCATTTATTAGCTCATATAACACAATCAACACCAGACGTTTACTATAAAACAAAAAGGGGACTCGAATGAATCCCCTTTTTGTTTATGTTTTATCTTATTGACTAATAGTTATGCGTAATGATAATCTGCTTGGCAATGCTTGATTTCTCATTCACGATTTGTAGGTAATATCCCGCTGCTCTCAGGTAGCTAAAGTCATAACTCTGGGTCATATCTTTTAACTCGCCAACATAGATTACCTGACCTAAGTTATCCATTAATCGGATCTCTGTTTTCTCTCTTGGCATCTCTATCAATGACAAGTTGAAGATTCCATTCGATGGGTTTGGATATAATTTAGCATCTAAGCTGTTGATATTCTCTGATGAGGTCGTATTGTTGGCATCTTCAGATTGAACTTCTTCAGCGGAAGCATCTAAGGTTACATCCTCTTCAGTGAAAATGGCAATTATTTTTAGTCGGATTTTACTAAACTTTTATATTACTAATAATCTTATAGTTATGATGAAAAATCAAGTAGAGATTTAACAATTCTATAAAATGATAAGATCCCACATTACCAATAATTTAGAGGATTACGGTGAAGTGGGACCTTGATTTATGAAATGACTGGTTTAAAATCGTTAAGATCAAGTATCCTAAAAGCTGGAAATTAATTCGTTATTATATTAGTTAATTTGGGCAACCTCCTCCTAATTGGGATGGGTTGAAAACAAAAACGGCGCATGAAACATGCGCCGTTTTTGTTTTATTCATTATCTATTATTAATACTTCTGAGTAATAATAATGGTTTTGGTAAAGTTTCCTTCATTACTCATTACCTGTACATAATAAGTAGCAGCTTTTAAGTAGCTGAAATCGTAGCTGGATGTTTGATTCACCAATGGAGAAACAAATACTACCTGACCTAACTCATCAATAATTCTTATTTGAGCATCAGCACTTGGCATTTGATTTAACTCTATGGTGAAGATACCATTCGATGGGTTAGGATAAATATTGGCTCCTAACTCTTCGCCAGATGGATCGATACCTAAACATGGGAATACAGTAACTGTTTGATTTTGAGTGAAGGTGTTTCCATTTCCATCATCAAAGGTCCAAGTAATTGTATAAGATCCAGGGATATTATAACTCAACGCATCGGTAGTTGTTCCGGTAATAATACCAGCACAGTTGTCGGTAGCGGTTGGAGCAGTAAATACGGTTACTGCGCAATATCCTGTTACGTTTTGTAAGAACACTGCATTAGGTGTAGGCTCAGTATTATCATTTACGATAACGGTTTGAACCTGTGAACTAATGTTTCCATTTCCATCATCGAAGAACCAAGTAATGAAATAGGTTCCACCTATGCTGTAGGTTAATGGATCGGTAGTTGTTCCAATAATAGTTCCTGCACAAGCATCTGTTGCTGTTGGAACACCAATTACTGCAGCACTACAATCACCGGTAACATCAGGTAAAGAAACGGCATCCGGAACTGGTGCAAAGGTATCATCCACAATCACAATTTGTGTTTGGGTAGAAGTGTTACCTGATGCATCAGTATAGGTCCAGGTAATGATATAGGTTCCACTGGTAGTATAACTTAATGGATCAGAAGTAGTTCCTACAATTGTTCCGGTACAGTTATCCGTAGCGGTTGGAGCAGAAAGTACAGTACCTGAACATTGTCCAACTACATCTGCAAGAACAGCTAAATCAGGAATTGGTGCAATGTTATCGTCTACAATAACGGTTTGTGTTTGAGTAGAAGAGTTTCCATTTCCATCATAATAGTTCCAGGTTACGGTATAAGTACCTTGAACATTGTAAACCAATGGATCAAATGTACTTGCCGTTACGGTACCTGAGCAGTTATCAGTTGCTGTAGGTGCAGTTAATGTTACCGAACAATCACCGGTTAAGGTAGGTAATGCTGCTACATCAGCCACTGGAGCTTGTGTATCAAATACATATACTGATTGAGTTTGAACGGTGGTATTTCCATTTCCATCGTCATAAGTCCAGGTAATGGTATAACTACCTTGAGAAGTATAAACCAATGGATTCGGTGTAGTAGCTACTAATGGACCGGCACAGTTGTCAACAGCTGTTGGAGCTGCAAGAACGGTTACGTTACATTCACCAATTAAATCAGGTAGAACGGCTAAATCCGCAACAGGAGAAGTCACATCATCAACAATCACCAATTGGGTTTGTGTAGTAATGTTTCCGTTGCCATCGTTATAGGTCCAAGTAATAGTATAAGTTCCTTGAACGGTATAAACCAAAGGATCAGTAGTGGTTCCTGTAATTAATCCAATACAGTTATCAGTAGCTGTAGGAGGAGTTATAGAAGTAGCACTGCACTCACCTATTACATCTGATAAGAATGGAATATCAGCTACCGGAGCGGTTACATCATCTACAATTACTAATTGAGTTTGAGTAACTGTATTTCCACCTCCGTCAGTATAGGTCCATGTAATGGTATAAGTTCCCTGTACTGTATAAGTTAAAGGATCGGTAGTTGTACCTACGATAGATCCTAAACAGTTATCAGTAGCTGTTGGAGTAGCAGAAACCGTTACGTTACATTCACCGGTTAAGGTTGGCAACGAAACTAAATCCGGAACAGGAACAGTAATATCATCGATGATCACTGTTTGAGTTTGTGTAGAAGTATTTCCATTACCATCATTATAAGTCCAAGTTATGGTAAAGGTACCTGGTGATAAGTAAGTTAAAGGATCTGTAGTAGTTCCAATAATGGTACCTATACAGTTATCAGTTGCTGTTGGAACACCAACTACGGTTGCACTACATTCACCAATTACGGTAGGTAATACAGCTAGATCAGCAACTGGAGCTGTAACATCATCCACAATCACTGTTTGTGTCTGTGTTACCGTATTTCCATTGCCATCATCATAGATCCAGGTAACAATAAATGTACCTTGGGTATTATAAGTGGTAGGATCTGTTGTAGTTGCGGAAATAATTCCTTCACAATTATCTAAAGCTGTAGGAGGTGTAACCGTAACGGTACACTCACCGGTAGCATTCGGAAGAACTGCTAGTGTAGGAACTGCATCAGTTGTATCATCAATAATTACAGTTTGTAATTGAGTAGATGTATTTCCAAATGCATCGGTATAAGTCCATGTAATGGTAAATGTACCTTGGGTATTATAAGCTGTAGGATCCGATGTTGTTCCATTTACTAAACCAGCACAATTATCAACTGCCGTTGGGGTAGTTACTGTTGCAGAACATTGTCCAACAATCAATGGCAATACTGGCACAGAAGCAACTGGTGCTTCGTTATCCGTTACAGTAATTAACTGTAAACAGGTTTGTGTATTGCCATGGATATCAGTAACAGTCCAAGTTACGGTAGTTGTTCCAACAGGATAGAATCCTAAACCATCATTGGTTACCGTTGCCACAGCGCAATTGTCGCCAGTTACCGGTGTACCAATAGCTACTGTTGCACCACAAACACCCGGATCATTAAATACGGCTATATCAGCAGGACAAACAATCGTTGGTAATTCATCATCGGTTACCGTAATATCTTGCGTACAAGTATTAGTATTTCCATGAATATCTGTAACTGTCCAAGTAACAGTTGTAGTTCCTACAGGATAGCTATCGGATGCATCAGCGGTTAAGTTATAATCATTCACCAATGTTGCAACTGCACAGTTATCAGAAATAGCTGGAG
>JBEIQI010000177.1:0-6628 GCA_040376605.1 Flavobacteriales bacterium
AATCGCTACCTCCGGGGATATTAACCCAGCTTTTTAAATCGGGAGAAGTTGTTTTGTTCATTAGTTTAGAATAGAGTACAAACCTATTATATTTTTTATAAAAAAAGCCCGATCGATGATCGGGCTTTTCAAAGAGTTATTGATATTTATTTTTTTGCTGGGGCAGGAGAACCAAGAGATTTATCTCGGCGCAAATCAACCACAATTGGGGTTGCAATACAAATCGAAGAATATGTACCCACTACAACACCAATTAATATAGCAAAAGCAAATCCACGAACCGCATCACCTCCAAAAATGAAGCTGATAATTAATACCAGGAATACGGTAAATGAGGTATTGATGGTTCGGCTTAACGTGCTATTAAGGGCAGAATTAATTAAACCTTTAGTATCCCCTTTATGACCTTCACCCAGGTATTCACGAATCCTATCGAAGATAATTACGGTATCATTGATTGAATATCCAATTACCGTAAGGACAGCAGCAATAATAGCTTGGTCTATCTCTAAGTTAATCGGTAACAGACCATCAAATATCGAGAATACAGCCAATACAATAATCACATCATGTATTAATGCTACCAAGGCTCCCAAACCAAAGTACCATCCTTTAAATCTAAAGAATACATATAAGAAGATCATGATTAAGGAGAGAGCCACCGCCCAAATAGACTTCGCAGCTACATCTCGTGCAACAGTTGGACCAACTATATAGGATTCAACCAGTCCAATATCATTATCCTTATTGGAGAAATCTGCCAATGACGGTTTAGTATCGAACATTGGAGAAAGACCATCATAAAGGATTTTTTCAATTTCTCTTTCGGTAGCGGAATCAGTCTGCTCTACTTTATATTTAGTAATTACTTTCACACGATCATTAGAGCCATAAAACTTAACAATGGGTGCTGAACCTAACTTACCTGCCAGGTTACTAGATATCTCAGAAATAGAGGCATTTTTATTATCAAATACAACTGTATAAGATCTACCACCTTTTAAGTCGATGCCTAAATTAAATCCTTTGGCTGCAAAAGAGATAATACCTGCAGTAATTAAGATTCCAGATATAACGTAATAAATTTTTCTGCGTCCTACGAAATTAAATTTCGGGCTCTTCATAAAATTCTCTGTCATCTTGGTAGAGAAGTTAATTTTCCAATTTTTCTTCAATTGCCATTCAAACATTAATCTTGAAAGGAAAATAGCAGAGAACATAGAGGTTAAGATACCAATGAAAAGAACCACCGCAAAACCTTTTACAGGACCTGCACCAAACACCATTAATATAATAGCAATGATGATTGTAGTTAAGTTAGAGTCAATAATGGATGATAAGGCCATTTTAAATCCGTCCTCTAAAGCAATTTTGAGGCGTTTACCATGGCGTAACTCTTCCTTGATCCTTTCATAAATAAGTACGTTAGCATCTACCGCCATCCCGAGTGTTAATACGATACCTGCAATACCAGGTAAAGTAAGCGTGGTGCCCAATGCTGCAAGGGATCCGAATAAGAAGAATACGTTGGCTAATAAGGATAAATTAGCAACCAATCCAGCCTTACCATAGTAAAATACCATGTAAACCAGTATTAATAAGAAGGCTGCAATTAAGGAGAAGATACCGGCATTAATGGCAGCTTTACCTAAAGATGGACCTACAACAGCCTGTTCAACAATTGTTGCAGGAGTTGGTAATTTACCAGCCTTTAATACAGAGGCTAAAGTTTTAGCTTCATCTGCAGTAAAGTTACCACTAATGGAGGAGATACCTCCTTTAATAGAACTTTCAACGGTAGGATAAGAATATACTTTATCATCCAATACGATGGCGATAGATCTACCAGGCTTACCTCCTTGTGGAGCATTTGCTGCAGTAATTTTTGCCCATTCTTCAGCACCATCACTATTCATCTTCATGGTTACTCTAAAACCACCTTTGTTATCATCCGGCTCATCGTAAGCATCTGTAATTACATCACCTTCTAAAGCTGGTTTACCTTTTAAAGTTTGTAAAGCAATTAAACCAAATTCAGAACCATTTTCACTTAAGGCCTTTTTGGTCCAACGAAGTTTTAATTCTTTCGGAAGCATTTTAGCTACATCCGGCATTCTTAAATACTTCATTACTAAAGCAGTATCACGAGCTGCAGAAATTCCAACCATTGGGCCTGGAGCTAACATTTGCTGATCATTTTCTGCTGTATAGAAATTAAATTGCATTCTATAGAATAAAGGGTGCAACTTCTCTTGTTCAGCATCTGTCATGCCGCCACCCATTGTTCCACCTTTACCATTGGTATCCAATTTATTGGTATCAACTTTAGAGGTATCTGTATTTTTAGTAGTATCAGGCTTCATTACCAATTGATTGGTATCTGAAGGAATAGTATCCACTTTGCCAGAATCACCTAATTCAGTAACTTTTATTTGAGCTAAGTATTTATCGATTTTTTCAAGGGTAGGATAAATCTCGTAGTTCTCGTAAGTTTGGTAGAACTCCAATTTAGCAGTGGCTTGTAAAAGTTCCTGAACTCTGGTTGGATCTTTTACCCCTGGCAACTCCACCAAAATTCTATTGGTACCTTCTAATAATTGAAGATTCGGCTGAGTTACTCCAAACTGGTCAATACGAGCATTTAAAACCTCAAATGTACGAAGGATGGCCTGATCAGATTCTCTCTTTAAAATCGAGATCACCTCATCATTCTTCATACTAGGCTTAATCATGCCTTGATCCTTATGTCCAAATATTTGAGGACTCGCCAGGTTTCCACCAGGTCTGTAAACCAAAAATTGTTCAACAAATAGATCAACATAATTTCTTTGAGATGTTTTCTGTAATTCTGTTGCACTTTTGATAGCCTTATTAAAAGCACTATCCTGAGTGTTATTAGCCATAGCTCTTAACAAATCGGGAATAGAAACTTCCAAGGTAACGTTCATACCTCCTTTAAGGTCAAGCCCCAAATTAATCTCACGTTTTTTACATTCATCATAGGTATATTTTACTAAACCTAAGTTGTAAACCACCTTTGATTTCATGGAATCCAGCATCGACTGTTCCAACTGAGTGCTATCACCAGCTTCTGCACGTACTTTACTCTCTACTCTGTTCGTTACGAATGTGAAAGACAAGTGCCAGATACAAGCTAGGGCCAACAAAATGGCAAATACCTGTATCGCTCCTTTATTCTGCATAATCCTTACTTTTTAACTAAATCGTTTATAAAAAAATGAACGCAAAGATATAGCTTCCAATGGATATAACAAATTAAGTTAGCAGTTTGATGTTTAAAGGGTTTGGTGCATTTTAAACGGTTTTTAATAATGGCGGCAAAATACCCGCATTTTTTAACAAAACTCCCACTGGCCATGCGCCTTTAGTGCCCAATGCCCTTATTGGCCAAACTATGCGCTGCGGGGGCTTGTCCTTCCGCCTCCTCGCAGCAAGTATGGCAGCCATAAGGGCATTGGTCAGCTACGGCTGCTGTCCAGGCCGCATGAGATGTGTAATCAGAGTTCCTATATATCTGTCCTTTAAGCTAACTAAATAAGGCAGCCACTAGACTATACCCCATTAAGATTCATTAAAATTCATTAGTTGCAGTCCTTATCTATTATCATTAATTTTGATTCATTAGGATTTCTAATCATTCGCCAAAAAAATGAAAAAAATTTCCATCACTCTTTTTACCCTTCTATTTATACACCAAGTTAGTTTCTCCCAGGTTTTTGGATTTTACCGTACAGACAGCATCGTTGTTATCAATAATTTATTGAGTGCCAATGACACCCTACAATTAGCTTGGAGCGGAGGACTTAGTCAATCCCAATTTTCTGCCATTGATTTGGATTTGGATGGAACCAACGATATGTTGGTATATGACCGAGTGGGTCAACGATTTATGTTATTGCATAATGAAGGAATTGCCAACAACATCAGCTATAGTAATAATTTTATCGATCAAAACGCCTTCCCCGGATTAGGTGATTGGGTATTATTGGAGGATTATAATGGTGATGGTAAAAATGATATATTCCATTATTATAATGGTGGTATTCGGGTGTATAAAAACACCTCCACCCTTGGGAATGTGCAATTTACTTTAACCAAATCTCAAATATATTCCAATTATAATCCCAATAACCTAGTATTATATGTAAGCCCTGCAGATATTCCCGGCATTACCGATGTGGATCTGGATGGTGATCTGGATATCCTCACCTTTGGATTCTCCTCCGGTTGTGTAGAATTTCATAGAAATTTATCCATGGAATTATATGGACATAGTGATAGTTTAGAATTTACCAGATCGTCGGACAATTGGGGATTATTTAGCGAAGGCATTTCTTTATTAGATATATCCTTAGGAGATAGCTGCGATACCGGTCGACATTCCGGATCAAATATTTTGGCGATTGATATGAATGATGATGGAGATAAAGACATCATTTTAGGTGATGCGGGGGGTAATAATTTGGCTTATTTACGCAATGGCGGAGATAGTAATTTTGCACAAATGGATTTAATTGATGCGGCTTTCCCTCAAAATTATAATTCCACTATCCCTGTTAACCTCAGTATTTTCGTTTCAGCTTTTTATTTGGACGTAAACAATGACAATAAAAAAGATTTAATCGTTTCCAATAGTGCACCCGGCAATGGCGAAACCGCCAAAAGTATTTGGAGATACAAAAATGATGGCAGTACCGAAATTCCCGATTTTAAATTTCAGCAAGAAGATTTTCTTCAAAATGAAATGATAGAATTAGGAGAAGGTGCCTATCCGCTTATATTCGATTATGATAGAGATGGGCTAATGGATTTGGCGATTGGAAATGTAAGCTATTATGCAACCCAAGGACAAATTGCTGTTTTACGAAATACAGGCATATTTTCACAACCGGTTTACGAACTTATTCTCCTTGATTTAGGGAATCTAAGTGCACAAGGAATTAAAAATATTACCCCAACATTCGGAGATATGGATGGTGACGGTGATGTGGATATGATCGTTGGAGAAACCACAGGCTATATACATTATTACGAAAACACAGCACCGGTATTAGCTAATTCACCTGCGCAATTTAATTTAACAACCACTCAGTATTTCAATATCAAGGAAAATAGCTTTAGTGCACCCTTTATAATTGATCTTAATTTAGATGGTAAAAAGGACATAGTTTGTGGTAGTAGATTAGGCAAGCTCAATTATTATGAAAACATTGGAACTACCACGGCTCCGAACTTTAATAGTTTGCCAACCATTGTAAATGTAGGAAATACGAGCACCGTTGATCCTAATTTTAGTTCTTCTGGTTATAGCGTACCCTGTTTCTTTAGTCATAATGGAAAAATGGAACTATTTATAGGAAGTTATTCGGGCAAAATATATCATTATACTGATATTTATGATGGGGCCAATAATCTTCAACCTACCTTTAACTTTGTATCAGGTACAGTTGCCTTTTTTAAGGACGGGGTTCGAAGCGCAGTTACCGTTGCCGATTTAAATAATGATCTTTATCCTGATATGATCTACGGAAATTTATGTGGTGGGGTGGATTTACTTTACGGTCAATATGCCGAAATTGGCATTAATGAATGGGTAGATCAGCATAATGAGTTTACCATTTACCCCAATCCACAAAATGAATCATCTATGGTTTATTTAAAAACAAGCTCGAATTTTAACCTTACATTGGATATAACCATTTATGATTTATCGGGTAGGCCCATTCAATACATACAAAATCATTCTATGGAGGATGGGATTGATATACAGCAATTATCATCAGGTCTTTATATTTTTGAATTAAACTATAAAAATAGTTTGGTATCAAAATTGAAGTTCATTAAACAATAAATACTTTTAACCCATGAGAAAATATTTTTTATTCCTTCTTTTATTAAGTCCATTTGTTTTAAATGCTCAAACGGCTGAGGAGGACTACCCGACCGGAAAAATCCACAGAAGTGTATTTTTTAATAAGGCCAATAAAGAAACTTATGAACCGGCTTACGAAAAATACACCCCTAATGTAGATGCTGTTAAGTTTATAAAAAGCAAAAAAGGCAAATTCCAATTAAAAATGGTAATGGGTTTTTGGTGTGATGATAGCAAAATGTATGTACCACATTTGCTAAAAACACTTGAAGAAGCTAAATGGGATACCGAAGATAACGACCAATTAAAAATATTTGGCGTTGATATTAATAAAGAAGCTGGATTTGAAGGATTTAAGGCATTGAATATTACCAAAGTTCCCACCATTATCGTATATTATAATGATAGAGAAATTGGTAGAATTGAAGAATCTCCCAAAATTACCATTGAGGAAGATCTGGTAAAAATCATGAAATCGATTGAGAATTAAATGTCTTCGATAGATCCATATTTAAATCCGAATTTTTCCAAAAAAAATCTGAACACGTTAGATATTCCAGATTTATTTCAACAAATCAAAGTAGGCAATACTGCCGCCCTTAGCCAAGGAATTACATTATTGGAAAGCGAACTTCCAGCGCATAAATCCAAGGCAAATGAATTATTAAAATTATGCTTGCCAATATCCGGAAATTCAATACGAATTGGTATAACTGGGATACCTGGTGCAGGAAA
>JBEIQI010000258.1:0-4234 GCA_040376605.1 Flavobacteriales bacterium
AAAGGTTCTTCAAAACGAATGGAGAAGCCTCTGTAACCAGCATCAAACTGATGACTTGAAACGCCTATATCTGCCAGGATCCCATCTATTGGGATTACTTCTTGTAAATAATTTTCAAAGAACTGGTAATTCGATTTTATTAATATGAGCCTCTCATCAGGTAATTTGTTGGCTATTGCTTCATAGTCCTGATCAAAGGCATATAGCTTGCCTTTTTGTGTTAGTCTTTTTAGTATCTCTCTTGAATGTCCACCACCACCATAGGTCACATCCGCATACACTCCGTCCGGGTTGGTTATTAAACCATCCACAGTTTGTTGCAAGAGGACGGGGATGTGATACTTAATATCCGTGTCCTCTTGCTCGTTAATCATTCTCCGATTCTAAATTCAAGTCGATTTCACCCATCACTTTCTCTGCCAATGCTGCAAAGTCTTCAGAGTTTACGTTCATTGTATTTTCGTAAGCCTGTTTACTCCATAGTTCGATTTTTCTTCCGTTTGCGGTGAAGTATAAATCCGATTCGATTTTTGCATACTTCTGCAATTCTTTAGGAATCAATAATCGTCCTGCCGCATCCAAAACCACCAAGGTTGCACCGTTGTTAAAGAGCCTTATAAACTGCCGATTCTCGGCTTTAAAAGGGTTAAGAGCATTAATTTTTTTACTAATGGCATCCCATTCTTTTTTGGGATAAAGAACTAAACACTCTTCAAAGCCTCTGTTAATAACAAATTCTTCCTGGCCAGCCTCACCCAATTGTTTGCGAAAAGAAGCGGGAAACATTACCCGTCCTTTTGCATCCAGCTTAGCTGTGTATTCACCAATGAAATTTGCCATTAATTGAAAATTTTCTGCTCAAAAATAATGAAGATTTACCACTTTGCAACACTATTTCCCACAATTTACCACTTTGTTAAAAAGTATAACTTATGAACAGGTTTTTTTATTGCGTTGGGGGCTGTTTTTGACCTCTTTTCATTGCAAATACTGGATAAATGGCCTATTCGGATATTAACAATTCATAACTATCATATAATCAGTATTATATATTTAATTTTGAATTTTGGAGTATTTAGTATAAGCTAAATGCATGAAATAGAGTATAATAGATTAATGGCTAATCACGCGGGGTGCTTGAATACTCAATTTTTAAAATTTATGGCTTAGCTTCGAATGGGTTTGGGAAGTCTCCCGAATTATAATAACGGCTGATGACTAGAACCGCGATCGGTATCTCTATTGGGCTTATTACCTCGTGGGCTTTGATTATTTAAAATAGGTAACAAAGGATTGCTGAAATCCATCATTTGGGGTAAAAAATGAAGTTGGTGGTAGGAGGTGGGAAATAGATGATTTTAAAGTAGGGTGTACTTAATGATACCCTCTTTATGTTGCGGAAACATTTCGATTAATTCATTTCTATCAATCATCTCGAAATCCGTGAAAGTGAATCCTGGCGATACCATGCAACTTACCAATACAAAAGAATTTTCGGAAGTTACCCTGGCCCCAAACCACGTATTTTTAGGGATTAATACGGAGAGTTCTTCATCCGGGCCTGGTCCACAAACTTTTAATGACCAATTTCCCAACTCATCTATTAAATATAAAGTTACAGGTGCACCAGCATGAAAATACCATATTTCATCAGATTTTAACCGATGACAAAAGGATTTCGTTTCGGAGTCTAAAAGATAATAAATGGAAGTGGCTATATGACGTTGAGCATTATTACCACTGATTGAGTTGATTGTTTCTTCTGATCTATAAACCTCCTTATAATATCCACCTTCCGGATGAACCTGAAGGGCTAATCTTTCTATCCAATAATTTTTGTCTGACATGTAAAACTAGGGTAAGGTCTTGTTTGATTATATAAATATACAATAAGAACTGAAATGATAGATATTTTTAATGATAGAATACTTATTTCGGAGCTGCTCAAAAGAGGATAAAAAAAAAGGCCGATATGAATTATCGGCCTTTTTTCTGTTTCATTTGAGATTATTTTTTAACGATTATCTTCTTTGTCAGTTGGTTAGAACCGTTGTTCAATTTTATCATATAGATGCCATTAGACAATGAACCTAAATCTACTTGAGTATTCTCACTAAGGTTGTTTTTATTGATAACAGCCTTACCGGTCAAATCAAAAACTTGTAATGAATAATTATCCATTTCTGAATTGATGGTTAAATGCCCTGAAGTTGGATTTGGGAATATAGAAACATCCCAAGCTTGCTCATCATTGATAGATGCTGTGGCACAATTTCCAATCGCATGATTCCCAAATTGAGCAAAAGTATTTTGTGGATATACATCCCATTGAGTTGCACCAACTGCCCAATTAGTAGTTCCCGCAAATACATTTAATTTACGTACCAAAGTATATTCACTAGTAGCACCTGTTCCAACAACCCAGTTGGTACCTGGATCAACTCCGATTTCACCAATAACATCAATTAAGGTATTCGATGGATTAAATAATCCTAATGCATCGTCACCATTAAAGAAGGTAATCGTATGTAAGGTATCTGCTAAGGCTACCAATCCTGCGTCTGTTGCAGAGTCTGGGTTAACTGCAGTGTATACATCGCCTGGGGCTAATGATCCAGCTAAATATAAAGTATCTCCTTGAGTTGTAGATCCATTTGCATAACGATATACATAATATCCTGTTAGGTTAATGGTGTTAGAGGTAGGATTAAAAATTTCAATCGCTTTATTTTGGCTTGTTCCCTCTATATATTCAGAGAAAAATAATTCAGTACATGGGGCTTGTGAAAATCCAACAAGGGCACTGGCAAAAATGCTTACACTAAGTAGAAATTTTTTCATTTGATTTAATTTTGAATGATGATTTTATTAATAATAACTTGATTTTTGGATTCTATTTTTAGTAGAAAAACACCGCAATGTACATCAGTTAGGTCAATTGTAAAAGGTTGGTTGGTTAATTGTTCATTAATTCTTAGTGTTTTTATATATTTTCCATTTAGGTCTAAAAGGCTAATTGCTATAATATCAATAGGATAGTTATTTATTAGATGAATTTTGTCGGCGGTGGGGTTGGGGTAAACCGACCACTCTGTATCCATTTGATTGTCAATACCAATTGGGACGGAACAGTTGGGGTTCATCAATAGCTGAAACCAATTGATGCAGGCGGCCCATTCAGGATGGTCGATAAATGGATTACGATTGCCTTGTAGGAAGTATATATATTCTGTTTTGGCTTTTTCGGCCCCATCAGGTGGATCGTTCCAGTGCCAGTCCAAAAGGACCTCCATACTTTGGTTTGGTCCAAAGGCTGAGAGGTTGGCTAATGCCCAATTAGATGCTCCGGTGCCATCCCAGGCAATCATTTCATAAAACATGGCCCTTGCCACATCTCCTTTAATCCCATCGGCTGGTTCGAATACAAAATTACCTAAACTATCATAACCCAGGGAGCAATCCATAAAACTATAAGTAGGGGTTATCACCTCCCCAACCGGATGATTACTTCTTGGCGAATTTGCATTCGTTAAATTGGTTAAAAGGAGATTGTGGTAATCTGCCGCTTCAGGCTCATCGGTGGTCGGATTTGAGGGCATCCAGCTCCGGGCTAAGCAATGTTCCCTGCTAAAGTCCGTAGTTGTAAAATTAAAGGGAGGATTATATTCTTCAATTAAATTGGAATAGGCGCATTTAACTAACTTTTTTCCGCCAGTGGTATCACGTTCGAATACAGTTGGCAAAATATTGTTTTTGTATTCGAAATAATCTACTTGGGTATGAGTTACTTGAAGCAAATTGGTTAATTGGTTGATGAAGTCGGATGCATTAGGATCTATAGTTTGATAATAGTTTCCAATCAAATTATCAGGGGTAGTAACCATAGCTATTAATGGATCACTTTGCCGATAATCAATAGAAGCCCCCGAACCGTTATAAGCAAAAATGGTAAAATAATAAGTAGTACCGGCCTGCACTTCCTTTATTTGAGAAAAGGTAGCAGCCGAATTCGAAAATATTTTACCATTGCCTATTCCTCCACCTTTTTCATATTCAACTCCATCAATGGGTGTATCATTTAGAGGATCATTACTTCTAAAAATTAAATATCCATCAGAGGCAGAACCAGTAATTGAAACATTAAAGCCGTATGGTTTTAAATTGCTAACCGAAAAATTAGTTGGATTGGATAGAGGTTCTTGCGACCAAACATCACCCCCAAAAAGAAAACCAA
>JBEIQI010000157.1:0-7133 GCA_040376605.1 Flavobacteriales bacterium
CAACTCTTGCAAATATTCTTACGGATTTTATTCTTTCAGCAAATTCCTGATCGGTTAGTTGGTTTAATTCATCTCCGGTCATCACTTCTGCATCATCCGAAAATCCAATTTGTGAAGCAATTGTTTTGGCAGTGGTTGGATAATCTCCTGTAATCATAATTACCTTTACACCTGCCTCCCTGCAAGCAATAATGGCATCAGGCACTTCTGGTCTTATAGGGTCTTCAAAAGCAATTAGCCCCATAAATTGTAAATCAAAAGCTGATTGATCATTAGGGAGATTTTCATTTTCATAATTGCCGGAGGCAACGGCAATAACTCTATAGCCTTTAGATGCCATCTCATTCATTGGAATTAAATGTTTCTCCCTTTCACGAGAGTTTAATTTACATAATCCAATAATGGCTTCGGGGGCACCTTTTGAGTACACCTTCAATTTACCATCTGATTGGTAAACGTAAGTCATTGCCAAGGTTTCTTTGGTCAATGGATATTCTTTTATGAAGGTTTGACTATTGAATTGATCTTTTTTAATGGCTTCGTATGAAATCTTGATGGCCTTTTCCATTGGGTCAACGGAGTCTTTAGCAGAGGCAAAAGTGGCTGCAAAAAGCACTTGATGAAAGGTTTGATCAACAGTTATTAATTGATTTCTATTTAAGTTGGAATTTCCATCATAAATATGTACCACTTCCATTTTGTTTTGAGTAATGGTTCCTGTTTTATCGGTACAAAGTACAGTGGCAGAGCCCAAAGTTTCGATGGCCGTTGGTTTTCGGGTAAGTACTTTAATTTTTGATAATCGCCATGCACCTAGTGCAAGAAAAACGGTTAGTACCACTGGAAATTCTTCGGGCAAAATGGCCATAGAAGCGGCTAATCCATTTAAAATAGATTGTAAGAGATTCCCTCTGGTGATATAATACAGGATCACTACCGCAATACTAATTATTGCCCCCATAATAAGGAGGTATTTGATTAGGATCTTCATTTCCTTCTGAAGTCGGGTAGAGGTACTTTCAATTTGCTGTAATGATTTTCCAATTTTACCAAACTCCGTGGAGGTACCGGTAGCAATTACTTTGGCAATACTTCTACCTTGAGTAACCAAAGTACTGCTAAAGATTTTATTAGTTGGGTCAGTAATAGATTTTGCAACAGGAACGGATTCACCAGTTAACAAAGATTCATCTACCATTAAATGATTAGTCTCTATTACAATGGCATCCGCAGGTATGCGATCACCTTCGTTGATAATAATTAAATCATCTGGAACTACCTCTCTGCCTGGAATTCTCATTTCAACGCCATCTCGAATAACCAAGGCCCTGGGTGATGAGAGTTTTTTAAGCGCATCTAATGCTTTTTCTGTTTTTCGATGTTGAAAAAAGGTAATGCTGATGATAATGAAAATGGTAGAGAGCATGATGATACCCTCTTTATAGTCGCCCAAAATCATATAAAGAACCCCACAGCAAATCAACAAAATAAACATGGGTTCCTTCATTACCTCTAAGGCAATCCGCCAAATATTTTTTGGCTTGGAGGAAATTAATTCGTTGTGCCCAAATGTTTTTAATTGTTGTTTAACTTGCTCGGTGGTAAGGCTATTATTTGAATTAATTTGGTTCATTAGGAAGTAAAGGTAAGGTATTTACCATCCACTTACATGGGGTTTTTTCTCTTCGCATTTTTCCCACATCAAAGTAAAATATTCTGCCGAACTCATGAATATTTTTTTCTCGGCAGCACTCATCCCTAAAGCCTCCCAGCTCTTTATATAATCAGGGAATAATCCATAATGTGCAAAACCATCGGTGTTAATGTCCCATGTTCGGTTGCCCGTTGTGCATTTAATAAGACCTTCATGATTGTAAACAACCGTTATGCTGGTGTCAGGATAAGGAAGAGGGAAAAACCCATTCACATCAGTGCCAATAGCAATATTCTTATTACCCATGATGGGCGCAATATCTCTAAATCTTTCTAAAAATCGAGTGGCTACTTCGCCATGACCTAACCCCACCATCCCCCCTAATTTACTAATGGCTTGATATTGCCCAACGGTTCTATTATTTTCGTTTCCCTCCTCACCTCGTAATTCATTGTGGCCAGAATTAACAGGGTAGTCATTTATTAAAGCAAGTTCCAAAACCTCTTTCACCGAATTTTCCGACATATGATCTATATCAATGAGAAATCCTTTATGCATTAAATATGAAATAACTTTTTTCCCCATGGTAGTTAAGCCCAAAGAATTCCGATGTCCATATCCATCCTTTTTTGGCCAATAGGTATAATTTTCTTTTCTGCTTGGGTTTACCTCATCTGGCAATATTCCACCAACCAAATCAAAAACAACTTTTGCCATGAAGTTAGATTCTGGATTGGTTTTGATAACAGGATGTTCCAAATAAAAACCAATTCCACTTTCCGAAGTTTTTATTTCTTCCGGAATAAACTCATTTCCTGTATTATATTTATTTGAAATATTAAAGGCGGGTTCGTAAATAGCTGCTCCGCCAAAAATATTGTTGGTTACATGTATGGGCAAAATATATCTTACTCCGAGATCCCAAATTCTGTCTATTTCATTTTTTACATCCTTTTCTGTTGGATTTGGATGATAGGTTGCTTTTTGCGGATAAATGGGCGAATAAAAATTTCCAATATTATCCATTTCAATTCCAATGATTACCGCAAGTTTACCAGAATTTACAATTCTTCTAACGTCCTTAGAAGATAATGCGATTTCCATAAAGCTGGATTGCCTTACCATTTCTCTAATACCCTCGATAGAATTATTCATTACCGTAAGGTCATCGTAAGGCCCACTCGTTTCAGCGGCATCTGCCATACAATGGCTGTGCGTAGCGAGGGCAACCATAATATTAAGTCCACCCTGATGGGCCCGTTCTATCCAATCCATCCACATTTGTTGGTGAAAAATAGAACACCAACTGGGCCAATAAGTAAAACTGGGAAACCCTGTTCTATCATGCTCTGCATGGCCACAAGATTCTCCCTGCTCAACCAATTGATTTCGAAATACATTCCCTTGTGGATTGTCGAACATTCCATAACCACCATGCGATGAATTGCAATTTTTTAAAGAGACATTGATGTCTCCATAAGGACAGCCGTAAAATAATTCCGTTCCAAATGCGAGATCATTTCTTGGATGGGTATGCATATCCACAAACCCTTGTAATGGTTGATTGTTTTGCTGCGAATAACAAGTTGATAAATGATGGGTTAGAATAAAACTAACCAACCCTAAAACTCGTATTTTGGAATAAAAATTAATCATAGCAATATTAATTTCCGAAGAAATTCATCAATGGAAGTTTATCAGAAAATTCCACATCGAATTTTTTGCCGATTATAAATACGCCGCCCTTAATGGTCCCTTTAATGGTAACCGGCTTGTTGGTTCCACCATTTAAAATCATACCCATAAGTGCACCTCCCGGGTCCAGCGTGGCCTCACCTGTTATGGTATAGTTGTCTCGTTTGTTCTTTTTAAGGGTAACTTTACCAATGGTTTTAATATGGCCCATCTTTTGTTTTCCCATGATGATATCGAAATCACCTTTCTTTAACCAAATGTTATAATTGTTCGGATTGTCTACTTCCACCGAAACTTCTAGGATATATTTTGTTTCGTTTTTTGGGCTGAAATTTTGCAAATTAAAATTCCCAATAGTTGGTTCGGTAAATTTACAGGAACTTAAAAAAAAAGCTATGGCACAAATGCACCATAGCTGTATGAATTTTATTTTACTCGTTTTTATCATTGCGCTTTTAGCTTAGTATAATTTTCGTAATAGTAAGGAATCGTTTCAATTCCTTTATAGAAATTAAATACTCCATAACTCTCATCCGGCGAATGTAAAGCATCAATATCCAAGCCAAAACCCATCAGCACCGATTTTACACCGAGTTCTTTTTCAAACAAGGCAACAATAGGAATACTTCCTCCTCCTCTGGTTGGAATTGGTTTTTTACCAAACGTTTTTTCCATCGCCATGCTAGCTGCTTTAAATTCCAAACTATCTGTTGGGGTTAAAACAGGCTCACCACCATGATGTGGACGTACTTCTACTTTCACCGATGCCGGCGCAATGCTCTTGAAATGTTTGGTAAACAATTCAGTAATTTTATGACTACTTTGATTTGGAACCAATCTCATGGATATTTTTGCAAACGCTTTTGAAGGTAAAACGGTTTTTGAACCTTCTCCAGTATATCCTCCCCAAATTCCATTACAATCTAATGTAGGACGAGTTCCAGTTCTTTCGTTCGTGGTATAGCCTTTTTCTCCCCATACATCTTCAATTCCCAAATCTTTTTTATAGGCATCTAGATCGAAAGGAGCCTTCGCCATTTCCGCTCTTTCTTCAGCGGTTTGTTCAACGATTCCATCATAAAAACCCGGAATAGTAATCTGGTTATTTTCATCATGTAAGGAAGCAATCATTTTTGCCAGAATATTAATAGGATTCGCTACCGCACCTCCATAAACCCCACTATGTAAATCGCGGTTAGGTCCGGTAACCTCAACTTCTAAGTATGAAAGACCCCTAAGACCTACATCAATAGAGGGTATATCATTGGCAATCATGGAAGTATCTGCAATTAAACAAACATCTGCCTTTAGTTTTTCCTTATTAGCAATACAAAATGGGCCCAAATTAGCTGAACCTACTTCTTCTTCTCCTTCAATCATAAATTTAACATTGCAAGGAAGGGAGTTGGTCTTCATCATGGCTTCGAAAGCCTTGAAGTGCATGTACATTTGGCCCTTATCGTCACAAGCTCCACGAGCATAAATGCGTTCATTTCTTATGGTTGGCTCGAAGGGAGGTGTGGTCCATAATTCTAATGGAACAGCTGGTTGAACATCATAATGCCCATATACTAAGATAGTTGGCAGTTTTGGGTCAATTATCTTTTCTCCATAAAGGATGGGATGTCCTGCGGTTGGGCAAATTTCTACATTATCTGCTCCTGCCACAATTAGTTTTTCCTTTAGAAATTCAGCGGTTCTGGCAACATCTGCATTGTAAGCAGAATCGGCGCTGATAGAGGGGATGCGGATAAGATCAAATAACTCATCCATAAATCTTTGTTTGTTTTCCTGTATAAAACCTTGAACTTTTTCCATAATTTATATAAGTATATGCAACTAAAAGGCGAATATATCAGTTATTATTTAAAAAGGGACAAGCATTCATCCTAACAACAAAATAGGGTTGTTTTTTGGAACAAAAATTGATTTAACATTGTTGTTGAGAATTTGGGTATAACCAACCATTTCATTAGTTTAGCAGGTTCATAGAGGAAAGCAGTTTTGAGCAAAAAATCAAACATATATTTATTCGCTATAATAAGTGTTCTAATGTTCACTTCTCAGTTCGGAAGAAGTCAACTTCAAACCGCTGGCGGACAAACTGCTACACAGTTAGTACAAAATGTTTTGTTGGGTGGTGGAGTTGAATTAATTAGTGTAAGTTCTCAAGGATCCATCAATGCAATCGGTACCTTTAATGGCACCAGTTCTAATATTGGTTTGCCCAGCGGGGTTATCTTAACTACCGGAGCCATCAGTGGTCCGGATGGACCCATAGGTCCCAACAGTGTTCCAAATGCGGGTCTGGATAATGGAACCGGTGGATACGGCCTTTTGGATAATATTGTGAATCCAACAGCGACTTTTAATGCAACTGTCATTGAATTTGTATTTGTCCCTCAAGGAGATTCCATTAATTTTAAATATGTTTTTGGTTCTGAGGAATTCAAAGAATATGTAGGATCAGAGTTTAATGATGTTTTCGGTTTCTTTTTAACAGGTCCGAATCCATTTGGCGCTCCTTACAATAATAGAAATATAGCCTTGGTTCCCGGATCTTCTACTCCAGTGGCCATTAATAACGTAAATCATTTAACCAATTCATCGTTTTATGTCGACAATGAATCCCCTCCTGGGAATACTGTTCAGTACGATGGATTTACGACCCCGCTAACGGCCATGGCTGCAGTAATACCATGTAGCACTTATACCATTCGTATTGCCATTGCTGATGTTGGGGATGGAATTTATGATTCTGGAGTTTTCCTGGAGGCAAAAAGTTTTTCTTCCAATGGGATGGATATTAGTTCGGAAGTAACCGGCTCTTTTAGTGCTGATACACTATATGAAACCTGTGGCCAAGGAGATGTTACTATTTCCATTACAGGCAATACTTCCATTTCAAATACTGTTCAATATCAAATTCTGGGAAGTGCTACTCAAAATGTGGATTATACCATATCTCCTCCCGGAACTACCATCAATTTTGCACCCGGTCAAAGCATTGCTCATCTTACCATACAGCCGATTATCGATGGAGTAAACGAACCGTTGGAATATATCGTAATAGAATTAATTGATACTGCTGCATGTCCTAATATCCAAATGCCAAGAGATACCATTTATTTGCAAAATGTTACACCTATTTCAGTTATAGCCCGCGATGATACCTCTTTGGTTTGTAACAACGAAGTGCTTTATGCTGTAGCGGTGGCCTCTGGTGGAGCTGGAAATATTACCCTAACGTGGGACAATGGATTAGGCCAAGGAAATTCAATTCCGTTTATTGCTCGTAATAGCGAAACCTATGTGGTCATCGCTACAGATCAATGTGGAAGTACCGCAACGGATTCTTTCTCTGTTTCTGTGCCTAATGTGGACCCATTAATTTTGAGTTTTACTCCTGATACCGCTATCTGCCCTGGAACTCCTATTGTTTTAAATGCATCTGTTGGAGGTGGTATTGGGCCATTAAATTTAAGTTGGAGTACTGGTGAGAATAATATTTTTTCGAAATTAGTAGCTCCATTAGAAACCATTTTTTATAGTGTTATTCTAACCGATAGTTGCGGAAATTCTTTAACCGATGGTTCTCTTGTAACGGTTTTAGCACCATATGTTGACATCAGTTATATGTATAAAGAAAATCGCACCCTACAGTTTTATGCAACGGCATCACCTGATGTGGTGGCGTATGAATGGAGCTTTGGAGACGGACAAACCTCTAGCTTACAAAGCCCAGAACATACTTATACCGACACCGGTTATTTTAATGTGATGC
>JBEIQI010000038.1:0-17516 GCA_040376605.1 Flavobacteriales bacterium
ACATTAAACTAACAAAAATACGTAAAGGATTTAAAGAATCGATGTATGAAAAATCAAGATTCGATATATTTAAAGATTTTACCGATTGGATAACCGGCAAGAAAAAAACCAACAAAGACACTATTATTGCCAATAAACAGGAAGAATATGACTATTACGAAAAGGTAAACGAATTTGGCATTTACGAGCAAGCTTATGAATATTTTAGAAACTCCATCAGGGTTAATATATTCACTTCATCTAAATACAATAAGAATGAAGTCCCAGCCACTAAAGATGCGGTAATTGATTTATTTAATGCCAAAGGTTATAGAGATGCCAAATTCACCAAAGATTCCATCTATTTAAAAGAAGGTGATATATATGCTGACTTTAAAATTGATGAAGGAAATAAATATTTTTTCAGAAACATTACCTGGGTAGGTAATAAAAGATATAGATCAGGAACATTAGATACCGTTCTTAATATTAAAAAAGGAGATGTTTATAATCTCGAGAAACTAAATAACTCATTACATTTCAGTCAAAGTGGCTTAGATGTTACTTCCCTTTACCAAGATAACGGATATTTATTTTTTAATGCTGATCCTGTTGAAGTAAGAGTGGTGGGTGATTCTATTGATTTAGAAATAAGAATCTACGAAGGTAAACAAGCTCGTGTAGGACGAATCAATATTTATGGTAATACCAAAACCAATGATTATGTAGTTCTGCGTGAACTAAGAATTCATCCGGGTGATTTATTTAACAGATCGGCCATTATTCGTTCTCAACAAGCCCTTTCGCAGTTGGGAATCTTTGATGCGCAAAACATGGATGTGAAACCCCGTCCGAATCCTGTTGATGGAACCGTGGATCTTGATTTCTATGTAGCGGAAGCACCTTCCGATCAAATTCAATTATCCGGAGGTTGGGGAGCTGGACAATTGGTAGGAACCTTAGGACTTACCTTTAACAACTTCTCCCTACGAAATATTTTCAAAAGAAAAGCCTGGACCCCTTTGCCATCAGGTGATGGTCAGAAGTTATCCATTAATGCTCAATCCAACGGAAGATTCTATCAAAACTATAGCTTCAATTTTACTGAGCCATGGTTAGGTGGTAAAAAACCAATTTCCTTTGGATTATTCTTTAGCCATAGTATAATTGATTATACCTCCACCGCATCCTATAAATTAATATCCACCAATGTTGGACTTACAGTTGGTAAACAATTAAAATGGCCGGATGATTATTTTGGAATTTCTTTTACGGTGGCTTATCAAAGATTTGATGTAACCAATTATGCATTATTCGCCGGAAACTCTGAAAGATTCACCGGGGTATCTAACAATATTGCATTCACCGCTCAAATTCAGCGTAACTCTACCAATGATTGGATTTTCCCCACTTCAGGTTCAATGTTCAGTGCTTCTGTAGAAGCTACCCTGCCATATTCTGGTTTAACAGGGCAGGATATGAGCAGTGCTCCCCTCGATCAAAAATATCAGTGGATGGAATACCATAAATGGAAAGTTAAAGGCCAATGGTTTATTCCTTTAACCAAAAATGAAAAGTTCGTTTTAATGGCTCGTGGAGAATTAGGATTCCTGGGTTATTATAATCCAGATATTGGGGTAACTCCTTTCAAACGTTTCTTCTTAGGTGGGGATGGACTAACAGGATTTAATATTGATGGTCGGGAAATTATTGCCTGCAGAGGATATCAAAATTATTCGTTAACACCAGGATTTAACGGATCAGCAGCTGCTGCCGTTGGGGGTGGTGTTTATTCAAAATATACCTTAGAATTTAGATACTTAATTTCTCCGAACCCACAAAGTAAAATATACGCTTTAGCCTTTTTAGAAGCGGGTAATGCATGGCAGGATGTAAGAGATTTCCAACCGTTTAAATTGAACAGAAGTGTTGGGCTTGGGGTAAGAATCTTCCTTCCAATGTTTGGATTATTAGGGGTTGACTATGGTTGGGGCTTTGACCCAATTCCAGGAGTAAATGAAGCTACCAGACAAAAAGGAGTATTCCATTTTATGATTGGACAACAGTTTTAATATTACAATACTTGAATAATTAAAGATCAACAAGATATGAAAAATTTCCTTTTATTAATTGGTTTCATTTGTGCAGGTTTAACTATTTCTGCGCAGAAATATGGCTATGTAGATACCGATTATATTCTTGCCAGCATTCCTGAATATTCAGCTGCTAAAAAGGAGTTGAACAGTATTTCTGTAAAATGGCAAAAGGAAATTGAAACCAAAATTTCTGAAGTAGATAAAATGTACAATGATCTTCAAGTAGAAAAAATACTTTTAACAGAAGACCTTCGCATTAAAAGAGAAGAAGAGATCATTAAAAAAGAAAGAGAAGTAAAAGATCTTCAAATGAAAAGATTTGGGGCGGATGGAGACCTTTTTAAAAAGCAACAAGAAATTGTTAAGCCCATACAAGACAAAGTGTATAATGCCATTATGGAGTTAGCAGAAAGCAAAGGTATAGGGATGGTTTTTGATAAGGCCGGAACTACTACCGTAATTTATTCGCAGGCAAAATATAATATTAGTGATGATGTGATTAGGCAAATGGGTTATGTTCCAGGAGCCAATGATGTTGAAGATGATGTAACAGACGAAGAGGAGGGTGATTTAGACAACAACGATGTTAATCAGGACAATAAAAATAATACCGATAAAAAAGAAAAATAACCATGTCAGCAAACCCATCCCCATCTCCCATTGGAATATTTGATTCGGGTGTGGGTGGCTTAACGGTATTAAAAAGCATTCGTCAAGAACTTCCTCAGTACGATTATATTTATTTAGGTGATAATGCCCGAGCGCCCTATGGCACCCGATCCTTCGATGTTATTTATCAATATACCTTAGAAGCTGTAAAAAAGTTATTTTCTATGGGATGCCATTTGGTAATCTTAGCTTGCAATACGGCGTCTGCAAAAGCTCTGAGAACCATCCAACAAAATGATCTCCCTAATATTGATCCCAACAAAAGAGTCCTAGGGGTTATTCGACCTACCACCGAGAACATACATCTTTTTACCCAATCGAAACATATTGGCATATTAGCCACACAGGGAACTGTTAAATCGGAATCCTATGTAATTGAAATAAATAAATTCTCACCTGAAATTAAGGTCAGCCCAGAAGCTTGCCCCATGTGGGTGCCTTTGATTGAGAGTAACGAATATCAAACCGAAGGAGCAGCCTATTTTATTCAAAAACATATAGATAATATTTTTCAAAAAGACCCCTTGATAGATACATTGGTTTTGGGATGTACTCACTACCCTATTTTAATTAATGAAATTAAGAAGTATATACCATCACATGTAAACATATTATCTCAAGGTGAAATAGTGGCAGAACAACTAAAACGCTATTTGGTGCGTCATCCGGAAATGGATATAAGATGCTCAAAAGGAGGAAACATTGCATATTTTACCACTGAAGATCCAACGGCATTTGAAGAAAAAGCCGGCATTTTTCTGGAAGAAAAAATTTCTGTAAAACATCTGGAGTTGGGTTAAGTTTAACCATTCTTTACATCTTTAAATCAAAACATCTTTTATTCTCTTCAATGCAAGTGAATGAAGCATGTTACCCATTTATCATTAAATTAACTTTGAACATAACCATTCTTGGTTCAGAAATTGCTAAGTTTATTGTATAAATAAAATTGTATGAAAAAAATCATCCTTTCGGTTATTGTATTTGTCGCAATTTCCACCTTCGGTCAGGCCCAAAATGGGTTCCTTAATGGAATTTTTACTGCCGGAAATGGCACTCAGCTAACCAACGATAATATGGTTGAGGGCCTTATGGAAGGCCTTAAATTAGGGATCAATACAGCTACCGGATCTGCCTCTAAATCGGATGGTTTTTTCAAGAATCCGGAGATTTTTATTCCCTTCCCTAAGGAAGCTGAATCCATGAAAAAAACCCTGGAAAAAACCATGAAACCCCAGGTGGATGACTTTGTAATGAAACTTAACAGAGCCGCCGAAAAGGCCTCCGAAAAAGCAGGCCCCATTTTTTTGGATGCTTTAAAACAAATGACTTTTACAGATGCATTAACCATATTACAAGCAAAGGATGATGCTGCCACCCAATATTTAAAGGCTAAAACCATGAGTCCGTTAACCGATGCTTTTGCCCCTGTTATCAATGATGCCTTAAGCACAGTTGGAGCAACACAAGCCTGGTCTGTTTTAGCCAATGCTTATAACATGATCCCCTTTGTTCAAAAAGTAAATCCAGATTTAGGAAAATATACCACCGAATTAGCTTTGGTGGGCATATTTAAATTGGTTAGTCAGGAAGAAATGAAAATTAGAAAAGACCCGGCTGCTTTTGGCAACAATGTTATTCAGAATGTATTTGGAGCATTTACCGGTAATTAATTAAAGTCCGGGAAGCAGTTGGGAAGTAAAAAAACTTAACATTAAGTATTGCGAGAAAAAACCAACGGCATAACCAGCAGCTACTTGCCCGGTGCTATGTGCACTTAATTGAAGTCGTGCAAAACCAACAAGACCCGAAGCGAATACCATCCCAAGGATAATATATAACATTTCAATTTGGGCTTGATGGGCATATGCTACCATCATTCCTGTAACACCACCTATTGCCGCCATATGAATACTTAATTTATACAGGAGGTTAATGATGGTACAAACCATTAAGTTAGTAATGCCGGCTATTACAATATAGTTGAGTTCATGAACCGGATTTACATAACTAATGAGCATATATGCCAGAAAAAAGAATCCAGTGCCAATTAATAATGGCCACCTTCTCTCCTCCTTCGATGGCATGTGAACAGAGGTAATTATTTTAGATGACTTTAATAATAGAATACTCATTAATGGAAAAAGCAATGTGCAAACTAGCATTACCAACATGATATAATTATAAAACATGGATTTAACCAGTAAAAAAAACATATATTTTAAATAAAACGCCATGCCGAATAAAGGCATAAACAAGGGGTGAAAAATATACGAAATGGTATTAGCTAATACTTTCACGTTAAAGCTCTTTTCTCAATCGGGCAACTGGAATATCTAGTTGCTCTCTATATTTTGCCACCGTTCTACGGGCAATATTGTATCCCTTTTCATTAAGAATATCGGCAAGTTTTTCGTCGGTTAGCGGACGCTTTTTGTTTTCACCTCCGATACACAACTGCAAAATCTTCTTTAACTAAAGGGTTGTAACATATTCACCAACATCAGTAATTAAGGATTCGGAAAAAAAACATTTTAATAAGAAGGTTCCGAAGGGAGTTTCAATATATTTACTATTGGCCACGCGGCTTACCGTTGAAATATCCAACCCGATAATATCAGCAATATCCTTTAATATCATGGGCTTCATGGTTGTATCGTCTCCGGTTAAGAAGTATTGATGTTGGTAATTGATAATAGACCCCATAACTGCCATTAACGTTTCCTGACGCTGTTTGATAGCATCAATAAACCACTTGGCTGCATCTAGTTTTTGTTTCACGAATACAACAGCATCCTTCGTTGTTTTATCAGCTGTTTTCCTATTCTTCGAAAACCCTTCCAGCATTTCACTATAAGTTCTGCTGATACGAAGTTCTGGAGCATTTTTAGCATTTAAATACAACTCCAATTTACCATCGGTATTATGTAAAATAAAATCCGGAATAATGGTTTGCATTCCACGGCTCGATTGGGCCACAGAACTACCTGGCTTAGGATTCAAGTGTAAAATTTCGGCAATTGCATCCTTTAATTCAACATCCGTAATGCCAAGTCTTTTTTGAATTTTATCGTAATGTTTTTTGGTAAACTCCTCAAAACATTTGGTTAAAATTTTAATAGCAATACCAGTATATTCATTTTGATCCTCTTTTTTCTTCAACTGAATAACCAAACATTCTTGCAAATTTCTGGCTCCAATTCCGGGAGGATCAAAATCTTGAATGATAGTTAACAATTCAGCCACTTCTTCATTAGTCGCTTCAATATTTTGAGAAAAGGCCATATCATCCACCATGGACTCCACATCCCGCATCAAATATCCATCATCATCAATATTTCCAATGATATGCTTCGCAATAGATTGTTCTCTTTCAGAAAGTTGTCGTAACCCAACCTGAGCTATTAAAAGTTCATGAAACCCAAGTCCGGCACTGAAAGGGATTTCCCTTTGTTCATCATCCCCACTATAATTATTTGATTGCGTCTTATAATAAGGTTCATCATCGGAGCCCAAATATTCATTGATATCGATGTCCTCATTTTTGTTTTCGAGCTCGATGCCCTCGTCGGTAGTTTCAAAATCATCTTCATATTCGCTATCGTCCGAATCATTGTCATCATCCTTCATTTCATAGTCATCCTCGCCTTCTTCTAAGGCAGGATTACTTTCTAACTCTTCCTTAATTCGTTGTTCTAATACGGCAGTGGGCACCTGCAACAATTTCATCAATTGAATTTGTTGAGGGCTTAGCTTTTGTAATAGCTTTTGTTGAAAATTCTGTTTAAGCATCTGGAAACAAATCTAACTAACTGCGTTGACATATTCAAGAAGAGGTACGATTTTTGCAATTTATAGTTACCTGGTTTGCAAATCCTTAACTTTTAGAGAGTTATTTACCAACATTTTGGTAAAGATGGGCCTTAGAAGCGGCCAAAATATACTTCCCAACAATATCAAATTCCAAATTAACAATAGAACCCTTTGTAAAGGATTTAAAATTGGTATGCTCGAAGGTATAGGGAATAATAGCAACCGAAAACTTGCCTGGCAATGATTGAACCACAGTTAAACTTACCCCATTAATACAAATGGACCCTTTGGGAACTGTTATAAATTCAGGATGATAATATTCATAATAGAATTCCCAACTTCCATTTTGATCCTTGATGTCAATTACTTTTGCGGTACCATCTACATGCCCTTGAACAATATGCCCATCCAGCCTATCACCCAATTTTAAGCATCTTTCTAAATTTAACAAATCCCCCATTTTTAGGGATGATAGATTCGTAATATCAAGCGTTTCCTTAATAGCGGTAACGGTATAGGTGCTTTTTTGAATGCCATCAACGGTAAGGCATACCCCATTATGCGCAATAGATTGATCAATTTTCACCTCATCTAAGAAATGTGATTCAATGGCAAACTGCAAGTTAGTTCCATCCTTCTTAATAGATTGAACAATTCCAGTAGCTTCAATTATTCCCGTAAACATAGATTAAAGATAAAAAAGATATTTATTAAGCTTAAAAAAAAAGCCTTCGTTTTTTACGAAGGCCTTTCTGATAAATTATTAATTCGATTATTCTAACATTAAAACACAATACTTACTGTTTTTCCAGAAAGCGGTTGCATCATTAATAACCAATTTGGTTACTTTTTTATTTTCAGTTACCAAAGTATAACTTCCTGATGGATGTGAAGTCTTTAAAGTAGCTTTTTTAGCACCAATTGGAATCTCATTTACCTTTCTTTTATCTGTTTTGGTAAAATAATCCATGTTAACATCAGCGCTTAATTTAGAACCTGTCTTTGCAGCAAATGCTCCACCCTTATCCAAAACTTTGTTATTGGTAAGTTCTTTAAAAGTTCCCATACAATAATAAACCGTATTTAATTCCTGATCCTGGTTAGAAATGGTTTCTTGGTTTTGATTATTTACATTATTAAGACTATCATTTTTCAAGGCCATTTCCTGCACTTGAATATTGATAGCAGCTAATTGTTCTTTTAAAGAAGAAATTTCTTTATCCTTCTCAATAATTTGCTGATTTAAATTAGCAATTAATTCTTCCAACTGCTTGTTTTGTTTGTTAGAGCTTTTTAATTTCTTATTTAAAGCCTCAATCTTAGACTTGTTCTCATCCATTAACTGTTGAATGGTATTGATGCTTTCCTGAATTTGAGCTCTTTTGTCTTCGCTCAATTCGCCATCCAAAGAATTGTCGGTAATAATACCTTCATTCTTTTTAATTTCATCCAAACGATCGTAAATGGTATTCATCTCAGCAATGTAAGAATTAAGATTTTCGCTGGTTCCGCCATTTACTGATTCTAAGCTATCAAGCTTAGCTTGCATTTCTTTTAGTTTCGCTTCACTACCTCCTCCGCAAGAAGCCAGAATAAGTGTGATAACAGATGCTGAAACAAAAAATAATTTTTTCATGTGTTTATAAGTATTTTGTGAGGGTACAAATTTACATCGAATTCTAGTTAAATTAGTTTCAAAATTCACAGTTTTAATCATTTTTGGCTATAAATTAACCCCTTTTAAATATAGTTTTGTCTCAAATGCTTGAAAATCCGAACGGAATTGTACTTTTTGATGGGGTCTGTAACTTTTGTAATAGCTCTATCAACACTATTATCAAGTTGGATAAGAAGAAATATTTTCGGTTTGCACCTCTTCAGTCAGAAGTGGGTCAATGGCTAATGAATAAGCATGGTTTGGATCCGGCTAAGTTTGATTCGGTAATTTTGGTGGACGATAACAAGGCCTATTATTACTCAGGAGCGATCTTACATATTGCAAGAAAAATGGGAGGTATCTATTCATTAGCTTATGTATTTATGATCATTCCATCCTTTATTAGAAATGGAATTTATAAATGGATTGCAAAAAATAGGTATAAATGGTTTGGGAAAAAAGATGCCTGTATGGTTCCTACTCCCGATATTCGCAGCAGGTTTGTGGGATAAATCTTTACTAAAATAGTTTGTTTAAAGTTTCCTATATGGACCTTCCATTAGTTCATTTTATGAAAAAACTCGTAGACCTTTTTGGCCCTCGATAAACCAACCACTTTTTCTAATTCATCCACACCCACCTCTTTAATTTTTTTCACAGACTTAAAATGACGCAGTAGTTCAGTGGCCGTTGCTTCTCCAATTCCTTCAATATTTTCGAGCTCGGTACTAATTAATGATTTTTGATGTCGTTTACGGTAATGTGTAATTCCAAAACGATGGGCCTCATTTCGCATTTGCTGAATAACCTTTAAAGTCTCGCTTCGTTTATCAATATATAAAGGCAACGAATCTCCCGGATAAAAAATTTCTTCCAGTTTTTTTGCAATCCCAATTACTGTAATTTTTCTTCTTAAACCCAATTCATTCAGAACCTCCACGGCCATACTTAATTGCCCTTTCCCTCCGTCAACTACTATGAGTTGGGGAAGAGGTTGTTCTTCTTCCAAAAGGCGGGTATACCTACGGGTAAGGACTTCCTTCATGGTAGCAAAATCGTCGGGGCCTTCAACGGTTTTAATATTATAATGTCGGTAATCTTTTTTACTGGGTTTTGCATCCTTAAAACAAACCATCGCCGAAACGGGAAAGGATCCTTGAAAGTTAGAATTATCAAAACATTCAATATGCTTGGGCAAAACCTGCATCCTTAAATCCTTCATCATAGTTTCCATAATGCGGTCTGCATGAGATTGAGGATCCTTTATTTCGAGCTGTTTAAGTTTATCCAGCTTAAAATATTTTACATTACGTTGAGATAATTCCAACAATAATTTTTTATCCCCTCTTTGAGGAATGGTCATCTTTACTCCGGGAATTTCTATATCCACTTCAAATGGCAAAATAATTTCCTTTGAATCACTTAGAAAAAGGTTCCTTAATTCCACTAACCCCAGTAGTAATAGCTCCTGGTCCGACTCGTCCATTTTCTTTTTTAACTCCAAGGTATATCCTTGTACAATAGCCCCCGAAATAATTTTTAAATAATTTACATAAGCAAATTTAGCATCCGACTCTATCGAAAAAACATCTACATCATCTATATCCGGATGCACAACTACATTTTTTTCCTTAAACTTTTCCAGGTAATCTAATTTCTCCTTTACCAATTGAGCCTCTTCAAATTGAAAGTTTGCAGCAAGCTCATTCATGATTGATTTTAATTGCTTCGATACATCATTTACATTTCCTTTTACGATGTGTCTAATTTGCTTAATCATATCATTATAATTCTCTTCTGTTTGTTTGGCTTCACATGGCCCTTTACAATTACCGATATGATACTCCAAACAGACTTTGAATTTTTTTGCCTCAATGTTTTCTTTGGTTAACCTAAGCGAACATGTTCTAATTTGATATAATTGTTTTACTAATTCGAGAACAGCCCTCATGGCCTTTACGGAAGTATACGGTCCAAAATATTCTGATCCATCTTTAATTTTTCTTCTGGTAGGAAAAATTCGCGGGAAGGGTTCCTTTTTAATGCAAATCCATGGATAGGTTTTATCATCCTTGAGCATTACATTAAATCGAGGCTGGTGTTTTTTAATGAGGGTATTCTCCAGCAATAAGGATTCCATTTCATTGTTAACCACAATAAACTTGATGTCTGCTATATTTTTAACCAATACTTGAGTCTTCCGGTTCTCATATTGGATTTTGTTAAAATAGGAACTAACCCTGTTTTTTAAATTCTTGGCTTTACCCACATATATAATCTTTCCCTCGACATCATAATATTGATAGATGCCGGGTTCTTCGGGAAGGGATTTAAGTAAATCTTTTATTTTTGGTTCCTGCTCCATGGAGTTTTACAAAAATACGAAATTGGTGATTAAACCATTTTAATGCACAAAGCGGCCCTGATGGAAGCGACATCCTTTTTATTGCCAAAGGAAATGCTAATTGCGAAAAAGCACAAGACATTCCAAAGAAGGATTCCCATAGAAGTGAATAATAATTAGCGCAATAAAAAGATATAGCGGACAGCAGGCAAAGCCGCCCCAAAAGAATTAATCCACCCTACCAGGGCAGCCTTTACAACGTTTACCCTTTTTTTTGAATTTCTCACAGCACTTTTTCTTTTTCATAAACATCTCATCAACTGGCGGTACAATCATACAACAATTGGCCAATTGACAGGTTGGTTGAATAAGAGATATATTTTCCGGTGCTTTCATTTAATACAGTAAATATATAGCCTTTATGGGCTAACCCAAAATGGAAAAGTAGAAATACCCTAAACAGGGGATGTTAAAACTTTGCAAGTTCGAAGGTTGGATAACCATTTTCTCCTAAATCATTGGTAAAGGAGGTAAATCGCAATTTATAATAAGCCCCTTCAACCGACCGAATGATATACGTTCTATTAGGCTCAATTACATAAGCGGACAAGTCAAAATCAAAATATTTCCAATCATAACCAATAGCATCGGATAAAGCGGAATAGGTATAGGTAGTTAAATCATTATAATTAATATCAACAAAGGGCTTGGAGAAGTCTTTGGCAACCTCCACCTGGTAAGGATTAATCAATACCCCATTTACCGAATAATCCTCAGTAATATTGGTGCTAATTTGAGTAACCCTTGCTGTATATTGTGTAAACAATAAATCCCAGTCATATTTATCCGGCTCAACGTTTACAACTGAGCCAGAACCATTAAAATTTATGTGCACAAAATTATGATCTGGATTTTTCGTTACAGAAACTAGATGATCATTGGTACCATCTAAGTTAGCAAATCGAATTTGGTAGGTTCCACCTACCAGACCTATCATTTGCATCTTCACCTTGCCAATATTATTTCCTAAAGTAGTTATACCCCTATCTACTACATAAACATAATTATTAGAAACCGCATTTCCACCAGAAAAAACACCCCACTCGCCAATAGCTAGACTATCAATATATCCTTCTGATCGATCGAAACGAAATGTTAACCCTGAAGAGCTGGTAACAGCAGAAAAATCAGTAACTCCAGAATTCGCTACGGACATTCGTTTTGCCAGATTAGTAAAAATATGGTATTCATTGTCACCACATTGAAAGGCTAAATCCCAGGATTCACGATTAACCGTTTTAATAAACGAATCCGTTTCCAAATCATAATAAAGTTGATCTCCATAATAGGGCCCAATGTTAGCTACATTTGAACTTACCCCCCCTGGAGATTGATAAGGCGGCACCGGATCATCTTCTTTAAAACAAGATGATAAAAACACTAATAATAATGCGCAAAATATATAATGCGAATTTCTCATTTTTTACTTACAATAAAATTATAGGTAATTGATACGCCAAAGGTTCGGCCCCACATAGTTGGTAAACTTGAACTATTCCCCGAATGTGCACCTCCATTGCTATTACCCGTTTGATTAATATTACTAACATTCATTAAATTTTTTCCATAAAGGGCAATTTGTAATTTATTTTTGAAAAAAGATTGAACGTAGGAAACATCTAAGGTGGCATATTCTGAAATTTGACCTTCTTTAATTACAGAGGCCTGTAAATCCTCATCATAACCGGTATATAGAAAAGGCTGAGCTCCCGTAAATTTAAAAAACAGATTCAGCTTACCATGCCATTTTTTAAAGTGATAGGACCCATTGGTTTGCACTTCAGGATAAAATTGAAAGTCTTGCGTTCCTGAGGTACTATCGGAAATAGTATTTAGAATTCCGGTATAAGTAGCTCCTACTCCTAAACTAAGGTTTTTCCAAACAAAATTAATGGAAGCTTGCCCTCCCACTGATTGAAATCTGGCAATATTTTCGTTTCTATAAATATTTGAATCCGGCCCAATAGAAAGTGCAATCAATCGAATTTGGTTTTGAATATCATTATAAAATCCACCCGCAGAAAAACCAAATTCAACATGTTTAAATTTTTTATTCTGGTAAGTAATGCTTCCATTCACATTATGTCCGTCCTCTGCTTGAAGCTTTGTATTTCCGTAAACATTATGATTAACATCTACAAAAAGAAAATAGAGTTCCTTTAAACTTGGTGCCCGGAAGCCTCTTGAATAAGACAAACGTAAATCCAAATTTTTATGTGGCGATAAGCGTGCATGAATGGATGGGATTACAGGCATTTCGAACATCGATTGGTATCCAAAACGAACGGCTGGTTTTATCGATAAAATTTTAGAAGGTTTAAATTCCACAGCACCAAAAAATGAAACATCCATCAAGTCTTGAAATTGGCTTTCAATTCTGGCACCAGCTGCAGTTTCATAATTTAATTCATAACCGGCCTGAACACTCATTCGTGAACCGGGTTTATTGTAATTATAAATCCCACGACTCATGACTAAATTAAATATATCGGTATTTTCATCGGTAAGAAGTTGATCAAGGGTAACCAAATCTTTTCTGAAAGATTGACGGCGTCTTTGGTAATTTGAATAGGATACCGTAAGGTCTAAATGATGGTGATTGGCCATGTATCCGGTTAAATAAACCCCATGGGTGCTTCTAATCGTTCTAAACCACTGGTCGTTGGCTGTAACCATAAACGGCGCTTGAGGGGCTCCCTTGGCCTCTAACAGCTCATGAAAAATATTGCCAGAATAACGAAGGTTCATTTTCCCCATTGAACGGTTATATTGAACCTCTCCAAAATATTGTTCTTTAGGTTTCCAAAGCATAAATCGTTTAAGTGAATCCGAAGTATTAAAACCATCAAAAAAATAACGACCTCCACTTATTTGCAAAAAATTCTTTTTGAATTGCCATCCCACTCTAGCATCCACATTATAAGTCCCTACGGTTTCATAATAGAACCGGGCACTCCCTTCAACATTATGATTTTGAGTTTTTTTAGTTATGATATTAATAACTCCCCCCATAGCATTTGAGCCATAAATAGTGGAGGTAGATCCCTCTATAATCTCTATTTTTTCAACGTTATTCAAATTGATCTGACTTAGATCCAAATTCCCATCTAATCGCCCAATTAGCGGAACCCCATCTACCATAATCTTTACATTTTCACCACTAACGCCTTGCATTTTAACGCTGGAACCTAAAGCGGCATCCTGACTAATTCTAATATTAAGATCATTGGTAAGTAAATCTCTTAAATTTTGAGCACCTTGACTTTCGATTCTGGCCCGATCAATCACTTTTACTTTATAAACTGATTCCTGTATCCGAGTAGGAATTGCATATGAGGTAACAATATATTCGTTCATTTGGGCCGGATCGGCTTCAAATATGAATATAAAATCTTGGCCCGGAGAAATGGTATCAATAATGTTTTTATAACCTACAAAAGAAATTTTTATGATTGCCTGAACGGAAATTTCATTTTTTACACGACCCTGAAAATCCGAAATCTCATAAATAGGTTTACTATTATCCAATGGTGTAATAAATACATGCGCACCAGAAAGCTCTTTCCCCTCTATATCCTTCACATAAATAAAAGATTGGGCTGAAACTAGTTCAGCCCAACAAAAAATAAAAAATAATATACTTCGAAAAAAGTTCAATTTATTTAATAATAAACCTCTGTGATGCAAAATTATTACCAACCCCTACTTGTGCAATATAAAGCCCACTGGATAAATTTAACCCAACTAAGTCAATCATGATTTGGTTAAATCCTTGATTGTTGCTTAAAATTTTTGAAGTGATAAATTTCCCGTTTAAATCAATAATGTTTAAAGTAGCTTCAGTAAATTCATTATCCAAGGTGTAAGCTACATTTATAAATTCACTGGCTGGATTTGGATAGATGCTAAAGTTAGCAATGGTATTATTCTCTTCTTGAACAGATACCCAACCTGCCTGACGAACATTAAATACATATTTACCATTGGTTGATCCACCAAATGCAGTAAACCAAACCTGATAGACATCCCCTTGAAGATCCTCTACAAAATAAGATAATGAATCAACCATGGTCCAAACCGGTGGAGGTTGAATTTTCCAATCATGACCAATTTCGGTCATATTTGTTGAATTTGGGAAATATAAATTATACCAATTGTTGTATGCATCATTTGGTAAAATAGCTCCTGCTTCTGCCACTTTAATTCCGTCATTTGACATTACACCAGTTACCGGATAATACATTCCACCACCCAAATTTGCCTCGTATCTGGCAAACATCAAATCGAAACTGGTATTGGCTGGTTCGTTATCGGTAAGAACGGCTGCAGCTACATCAACATAAACATAATTTTTTGAGGCAACATTTTTAGAAAAAGTAACGGTAGTATCATTGTTATTATCTAAATCCGCCATGCGAATGGTGATGGTATTTCCAATAGCTCTTTGATTTTTAATCCAAACCTTTTTATAAGCTCCACCAACCGTTTTAAGTACAAATACTTTTTTACCAACCACATCATGCGTTACATTATTATATAGTCCCCAACCATAATCAGGATGAGAGGCTGATGGATATTCAAAGGCAGATGGTTCAAAACTGGTATCAGAATCAAAACAACGAAGCCAGTTGGTCCCCGCTCCTAGACCAGCAGTATCCAAGCTAGACCAAGCAGTAGTATCTCCACCATCATAACGAAATAACTGTACCCCAAAGCCCCCATTAATTCTAACCGAAGCCGTTTGAATTCCATAAGTAGCAATGGCTATATCCCAAGTATTATTTGGAATTACCACATCCGCCCCTGTACCCAAAGTATAAAAACCTTTACCGGTATAGCCAGCTCCTATACTAACTGAATCGGCAGTTTGTGCATGAAGCCCCATCCCTAAAACAAACATTCCTAACGTAAATAATTTTCTCATCGTAACTCTATTTATCTTGTTTAAATATTCAGGTACAAATGTATTTTCATGATGAATGGGAAACAATCCCATGCATTGGGTAAATTGACTACCTAACGTTGGGTATCCATTGTTAATAAAAGCAAACCTGAAAAATGAGAGATTAAAAAAATGAGGTTGATCAGTTTATTTCTTGCGATTAATCCTTCTCAACCAACCCTTGGGTATAAGCATAATTAATGAGCTCGGCAGCACTCTTACAAGATAGTTTTTTTAGAATATTCTTGCGATGGGTATAAACGGTATGGGTACTTAGAAAAAGTTTTTCAGCAATATACTTGGTACTTCTACCTTGAGTGATGAGCATTAAAACTTCCATTTCTCGTTCACTAAGGTCATCATGCAGCTGTTGCTGAGGTTTCTCAGGACCTCGTCTAAAACTATATTCAATTAAAGCCTCTACCACTTTTGGGGTGAAAAACTTAACCCCTTCAATCGTTCCCCGGATCGTTTGAATCACTTCCTCAGCCGACGAATGGAGGGTAAAAAAGCTGGTTATGTGCAATTTATGAAGTCGATAAATACTTTCTTTATCAGGGTCGGAGAAAAGAATGGTTTTATATTTTTCCGTAAGCGCATTGGTCTCCTCCCAATTGGCTTCCAAAAACATTTGATCGAACCAACGATCAATTATTAAAATAGAGGGTTGATGAACCACCAATAATTCCAATAATTGTTGCTTACCCTGAGCAATTCCGGATAGTTCAACTTCCTGAATCTGTTCAAGAATGCTAGTTAATCCCAGTGAGACAACTTGTTGGTTGGTGGCTAAAACTATTTTAACTTTCTGTGTCATTTTGTAAAAACAGCCAAAGATGCAAAAAAATCCATCAAAATCCTAATCAAAAAATCAGCTATTAGGGCCTAACCCAGAGATAAAAGTTTAATAAACTAACACATAAACGTAAATTTTAGCGATGAAAGTCTATTCCAACCCTTTATTAATAGTTCAATTACTAAATTAAGTAAAGAATTACAATAATATTTTGCCATCTAAAATTTATGTGCAACTTTTGGAAGCCCATCTCATTAAATGGGAAAAAGGCTTAAAAGCTCATGTTACAGCTAAACAAAATAAAGGCACCTATTGGGGCAGAAATGGAGCTATTTGAACGTAAGTTCAGAGAGTCCATGAAAACTTCTGCACCTTTATTAGATAAGATTACCCAATACATTGTAAAACGAAAGGGTAAACAAATCCGACCTATGTTTGTATTCCTTAGTGCCCATGTTACAGGTGAGGTTACAGATAAAACGTATAGAGCAGGCATGCTCATTGAGCTTTTGCATACAGCCACCTTAGTGCATGATGATGTGGTGGATGATAGTAATGAAAGGCGAGGTTTCTTCTCATTAAATGGAATATGGAAAAACAAAATTTCGGTATTAGTTGGCGATTTTTTATTGAGTAAAGGACTTTTATTATCCACACAAAATGGCGATTATCAATTGTTGGAAATTGTCACCAACGCAGTAAAGCTCATGAGTGAAGGGGAGTTGCTGCAAATTGAAAAAGCTCGTCGATTGGATATTGTAGAAGAAGTATATTTCGAAATCATCAAACGAAAAACAGCCTCACTGATAGCATCCTGCTGTGCTTGTGGAGCAGCCAGCAATGATAGCCCGGCAGAAACCATTCAATTAATGAGTGATTTTGGTGAAAAAATTGGCATTGCCTTTCAATTAAAAGATGATTTGTTTGATTACGAAAACTCACATTTAATAGGCAAGCCCACGGGTATAGACATTAAGGAACAGAAGATGACCTTGCCCCTTATTTATGCCTTAAACAACACCGATAAAACTACCAAAAGAGCTATTATTCGAGTGGTAAAAAACAACAACAATGATCCTAAAAAGGTATCAGAAGTGATTGATTTCGTTAATAAAAGTGGAGGTATTCAATATGCCACCCAAAAAATGAATGAATACAAG
>JBEIQI010000217.1:0-5437 GCA_040376605.1 Flavobacteriales bacterium
ATGTTTTTCTAATTCTAATTGAAACCCTTCCCATCGAGCCATCTCCGAATCTAGCTCGGCTTTTAACTCATCGTATTTGGTAAAGAAAGATTTATCGTTGGCAATTTTTTGATAGCTCACCGAATCATGTAATTGAGCATCCATCGTTTTTATCTCTGCCTCTAAATCTTCAATTCTTTTTTCGGTATTGGCTAAGGCATTTTTAATTCGCTTCACCTCTTTATCATCCTGCTTCTTTGGAGCAACATTAGTTTCAGCAACTACCTTTTTTTCTTCTTGAGGTTTTTGCTTTTTATTTAATTCGATTTCTCTAAAGGACGCCGCATTCTTTTTGGATAAAAATTCATTGATATCACAAAGGTGCTCTTTAATTCCGACCGGGGTAAACTCAAATATCTTAGTTGTTAAACCTTGTAAAAAATCACGATCGTGACTTACAATTACCACGGTTCCACTAAAATTTTGAATCGCCAGTTTAAGTACCTCTTTCGATACAATATCCAAGTGATTGGTAGGCTCATCCAGAATAAGAAAGTTAATGGGTTCTAATAAAAGTTTAGCCATTGATACCCTTGACTTTTCTCCTCCTGATAAAACTTTGATTTTCTTTTCTACATCTTCCCCACTAAAAAGAAAGGCGCCAAGAATTCCTCTAATCTTGGTAAAACTATCGGAATTATAAGCGGTATTTTCCATTTCTTTTAAAATGGTATTCTCGCTATCTAATCGATTGGTTTGGTGCTGTGCAAAATATCCCAGCTTCACATTATGTCCTAATGTAATGGTTCCCGAACATTCTAAATCGCCGGCAATCATTCGGGACAAGGTGGTTTTACCCATTCCGTTTTTACCTACAAAAGCAATTTTTTCACCAGCATCAACCGTAAACGTCATGGGTTTAATTACTTCCTTATCCCCATAAGTTTTACTTACATTTTCGGCATTCACCACCACCTTACCACTTCGTGGTGGATCGATAAAACGTATATTAATTGAACTAACATCCTCATGATCTATTTCGATACGTTCAATTTTATCCAGCTTTTTAATTAAGCTCTGAGCAAAACTAGCCTTACTTGCTTTGGCTCTAAACTTCTCAATATTCCGCTCCATTTGAGCAATTTGCTTCTCCTGGTTTTTTACGGCATTCCCTAATTTTTCTCTTCGCTCCTGACGAAGAATAAGGTATTTTGAATAATTGGCTTTATAATCCTGAATACTTCCATTGGTAATCTCGATCGTACGATTGGTTATTTTATCTAGGAAGGTTCTATCGTGACTAATCATCATAATAGCACCCGGATAATCTACCAAAAATTCTTCGAGCCACATGATCGATTCAATATCTAAGTGATTGGTAGGCTCATCTAACAAAACCAAATCGGGTTGTTGTAATAGAATTTTTGCCAGCTCCACACGCATTTGCCATCCTCCACTAAATTCACTCATGCTGCGGGCCAAATCCTCCTGGGTAAATCCTAATCCTTTAAGAATTTTCTCCGTTTTCTCTTCCATTTCGTAACCACCCAAAATTCTAAAACGATCTTCTGTTTCGTGCAGGTCGGTAATTAAATCCATATAACTATCCGTTTCGTAATCATCTCGGGTAGCTAATTGAATATTGATATCTTCAATTTTTAATTGAAGTTTGATTACTTCTTCAAATGCCTTTTGGGTTTCTTCTAAAATACTTAATTGGGATGTATGATGAAATTCCTGTGGCAAATAACCGATGGTGGCATCGCGAGGTACTGATACTTGTCCGCTAGTTGGAGTTACAAATCCTTTGATAATTTTTAGTAAGGTTGTTTTACCGGCTCCATTCCTTCCGGTTAGTCCAATTCTATCAGTACGGTTAATCAAAAAAGAGACATCCTCGAAAAGAGGATCGGCACCAAAAAATAAATTTATGTTATTCAGACTAATCATACCTACTTTAATAAAGCCGCAAATTTAGCATTATTCAAGCAGAAATACTATTAATAGCCGATACAGGGCTGTTCGGGATTTATCGAAGCTGAAACTTAACGGTCTTAGATTTTTTACCCAATTCAAAAGTGAGCACATAGAGGCCCGGACTTAAGGTATCCAGGTTTTCTACAACTGTTTCGGATTCTTTGATGGGTGGATGTTTTTTGGTAACTGTTTGGCCCGTCAAATTTTGAATGTTATACGCTAGTGATGCTCCTTTGATTGATTTTTTAAAGTGTATGGTTAAGTTTCGATTATTAATTTCCCAAAAAATGTTGGTTAACCAATTACCTTGTTCTTCCACTCCCAAAAAGGAGGTGCAGATGGATTGATAATTGGTGGCGGAAGAAGATTGTAAAAGTGAATTTAAATTATTTAAACCATTCACATCGTTTTTTAAATAATAAGCTAACCATGGTTTTAGTACCTGAAAGGTAGTTCCTTGCTGCTCATCACGACTAATGGTAATGCCCATAGAGGAAAGTGTTTCACCAAAATCGCAGGCAATATTGGTTCGGGCAAAATAACAATGAGCACCCCCAATAATATCTACAAAGTATTTGCAGGTACTGGCCGATGAATCGTACATAGGAATATGATGTTGATTGGGTGGAGTAACCCCATCGGAGCTTCCGGAGAATACAATGAGGGGTAAATCGAATTGGGTAGAAGCGGCAATGGCTCCCGGATTGGTTTCGGCCGGGGCAAAACCTGCAATACAATCTACTTCGTTAGGTTGAGCTAATGATCCGGCAAGGAAGGTGCTTCCGCCTCCCATGCTATGACCCATAATACATGATTTTCCATTTAAAAATTGATGCAAAAAGAAGGCTGGGTCGTTGGCCGCCCTTTGTTTGATTTGATTATTTACAAAAAGAAGATCTTTTGCAAATTCTAAATGAACCGGAGAAAGAGAAGTTTCTGTATTAACTAATACAATTACGTATCCTTGCGGAACCAGGGTATCTTTAAAATTATAATAAGCATCTATTCCCATAACAAAACCATGTCCAATGGTAATTAATGGATAGATCCCCAACGCTGGGAAGGTATTGGTACCTGCCATTTCTGCCGGATAATATATTTCTATCGGAATACTTCTGTTGCTTCTGGAACTATCCGTTAAGGTAATACTACGATTGCCAATTGGGTATTGTGCATATATTTGTTGCAGGGTGATGGCCATTAAGAGGATAAAAAATTTCTTCATAGTTATTTAAGTGTTGTAATATAACAGGGCAAGTTCGTAAAAGTTTATGAGTTTTGTAGGGTTTATTTGTTGGCTTAGGGATAGAAGTGGAGGCCGTGCCGAACGGATAGCCCGACCCTATGTGGCTATAGGCAATGCCCAGCGCGGAGGAGGGGAAGGCCCAAGAAAAAAATAATGGAAAAAGTGTAAGGTAAATTTTACCAGCGACCGATAGTTAATCCAAGACCACAACCTGCTAAATGGCTGGTAGTATAAATATTATACATATAACTACCATATACCTGCCATGATAATGTACCTGTGCGGAAACGAAACCCTCCTCTGATATGGGGACCATGACCAATTGGTAAATTATAGGTAACAGAATTAGCCGGAGGGAAATTATAGATACCGGTTCTACCTGAAGGTAGGTAGGCAAATGAATAACCCAAACCTGCAAAACCTCCAAAATCTTGATAAGATTTTTTAGTGGCGTTATGACCGAAGTTAAGGGTAAGGGTCATTGGGATTTCAGCCGTAAAATTGGTGGATTCCTTTTGAAATTGACGTGCAATGATATCGTTGGGGTATTCTACAAAATCGGACCCTATACTAACCCCAAAATGCATTGGAAACTCTAGAGCCAAAGCTCCTTTAGAGCCTCCCCATTTAGCTAGATTAAATCTAGGTGTATAGTGGAAACCAATTGTTGGATAACCGAATTGAAACTTATTATTAACACCATTAACACCTGGTAAAAAAGAAACTCCTACAGTATGAAAAACATCATTCGGTTCAATTTGACGACCACGACGATATTTTCTTTTATACGGAGAAAATCCGCCAGATCCTGCCCCACCAGTTCTTAATGCTAACTGATTGTAGAACACTCCTGTTTGGCTACTACCTGTAAAGAAAACCGTACTCGAACAAGACGAGAAAAGGATTCCTACCAGCAACAAGCCACATATATATAGGAAGGGTTTGTTCATAAGTTGTTAATTACTCGTCAAAAATATACTTTTTTTCAATATAACGAAGTTACAAAAGATTTTGTTTAAAATAATTATAATTCAAAAATAATTTTATACCTGGGTTTCGCCCAGCAATTTAAAGCTCATGCCATCTTGCAGGGTACTTACCTTAATTTGGCATGCCAGTCTGCTTGTTTGTGTTAGTTTTGGCAAGGTATCCAGCATGGCCCATTCATCGTCTGAGGCCTCATGAAGGCTTTGGAAGCCCTCTTTAACCTGTACATGACATGTTGCGCAAAGCGCCATTCCGCCGCAGGTAGCGAGAATGTGATAGTCCATGGCTTTTAACATTTCCATTAGCGACATGGAGATATCCGTGGGTATTTCAACCACGTTTTCTTTGCCCTCTTGGTCTTCAACGCTTATTTTAACCAGATTATTATCCATTAACATTCAATTAAAAGGTATTTACCCCATTTACCGTGGTGTACTTAAAGCTCAACTTCTGATCAGGATACACGTGCTTAAAGGCCGATTGAGCCATTAATGCCGCTTCGTGGAACCCACATAAAATAAGTTTGAGCTTTCCTTTATAGGTATTAATATCACCAATAGCGTATATACCAGGAATATTGGTTGAATAGTCCTCGGTATTTACCTCAATGGCATTTTTGTCAATATTTAAACCCCATTCGGCTATAGGTCCCAATTTTGGGGTAAGTCCAAACAAGGGAATGAAGTAATCGGTGGCAATATCTGCGTTTTCGTTATTGGTATTGGTTACAGTAACCGTACTTAATTTACCGTTGCCACTTACCTTAACTACATTAGAATTTAATAATAGGTTGATTTTACCAGCTTTGGCCAATTCAAATACCTTTTCGGCACTATCAGGCGCCCCTCTAAAACTTTCACTGCGATGCACCAAAGAAATTTCTTTACTGATTTCGCTTAAATATATGGCCCAGTCCAAGGCTGAATCTCCTCCACCAGCTAAAACAATCCTTTTATCTCTAAATAGTTCTGGATCCTTAACTATATAGGCAATCCCTTTCCCTTCGAAATCAGTAAGACCCGTTACCTCAGGCTTTCTAGGTTCGAAACAACCCAAACCACCTGCAATAACAACCACTTTGCATGAAATTTCTGTTCCATCCACAGTGATCACTTTAAACGACCCATCGGCTTGTTTTTCAAGATTTTCCACCCTTTCGCCTAATGTAAAAGTTGGCTTAAAGGTCTCTATTTGTTTCATTAGATTATCTACAAGCTCTCCAGCCAAAATTTCGGGATAACCGGGAAT
>JBEIQI010000110.1:0-9401 GCA_040376605.1 Flavobacteriales bacterium
CACATGCTCCACAATTTATACATTCTTCAGTAATCTTAATCGCCATTTTATCAGCTAATAAATATTTTTGCAAAATTAATCAAAAAACTACAATGCTTTCTATAACTAACAGAATAGAAAATTTTGCGGCACTTGGAAATTGGCTAAATGCCAGTTTAACTGAGCTTTCAGAAGGTAATAAACCAGAGCTAGCACAAATAATTGATAAGGCCGGTGCCCAAAATCCGTGGTTCACTCAATCTTCCATCATTCAAAGCTTGGGTGCAATTGCGGGTTGGTTGAACAAACAAACCTTGAACGAATGGGTCAATCGTTATTATTTAACAAACCCAGTTCAGGTGAAGGAAGTTGCCGTAATAATGGCTGGCAATGTTCCTGTGGTGAATTTTCATGACTTTTTATCCGTACTTATTACCGGACATAAGTTTATTGGGAAGTTATCCTCCCAGGATAAGGTCTTATTGCCTTTCCTTGCCGAAAAGCTCATTGAACTTGATCCCAATTGGAAAAGTTTTATCAGTTTTACCGAAGATCGTTTGACCCATTTTGATGCTGTAATTGCCACTGGCAGCAATAACACATCCAGATATTTCGAATATTATTTGGGGAAATATCCACATATTATTCGTAAAAATCGGAACTCAATTGCCATTTTAACAGGCAATGAATCCGAGGAGGAGCTAAAAACGCTTTATAACGATGTTTTTCAATATTTTGGACTGGGATGTAGAAATGTTTCCATGTTTTTGGTGCCAAAGGGATATGATTTTCCAGTCCTCTTTGATTTATGGCAAGGGAACCCAGAACCTACAGATCATAATAAGTATAAGAACAATTACGACTATTATAGATCATTGTATTTGGTCAACTTGCAACCTTTTTATGATACTGGTTATGTTTCGGTAATCAGAAGCGAAAGCATTGCCAGTCCCATTTCAGTGCTTCACTATAAGGAATATGAGGATTTAGAGGAAGTAAATGGGTTCTTAAAAAGCCAACAGGATCAAATCCAATGTGTCGTTTCTGCGGTTTCTTGGGATACATTTCCCAATGTATTGCCTGGTCAGGCTCAATGCCCTTCAATTCTTGATTATCCTGATGGTGTGGATATTGTACAATTTCTATTGGCATTATAATTGCAACCTTTTTTGTTAAATACCAATCTATTGTCTAACTTTACTTCAAATTTTTGATACCTATGAAAAAATTATTTTCAACTGTCCTGGCCGTTATCGGTTTTTCTTTGTTGATGGCGCAATCAGCAGATGTTCCAACTGCTATTAAAACTGCTTTTAATACAAAGCATAAAGGTGTTTCCGCAAAATGGACTGCTGGTTCTCAAAACTATATCGTAAATTGGGAAGAGAATGGAAAGAAAATGACAGCTTATTATACTAAAGATGAGCAATCTAGCATTATAAGAACTGAAACTGAAGTTGCAATGTCTGAACTTTCTACCAATGCTCAAGACAATATTAAAACTCGTTTTTTAACTGAAGGAAGCACTTACACGCTTGTAAGAACTTTTAAAGTAGAAGGGTTTGAAAATGGACTAGAGGGTTGTGAATTAAGTAATGCCAATGGAAATAAAATTAGTGTATTCTTTGATGCTAATGGTAATCTAAGTAGAAGGGAAAAAAGCAACTAAAATTATCTTTGAATATTTTTCAAAATGAGCCTATCTATGATGATAAGGCTCATTTTTTATTATAGTAAAGGCCCGATATAATTGTTCTAGGAAAAATAACCTGACCATTTCGTGGGAGAAGGTCAAGGAAGATAAAGAGACTTTAACATGGGCCTTATCATAAACTTCCTTGCTAAATCCATATGGACCGCCAACCACACAAATAACTCGTTTTGGCCCTCTATTGAACCAATTTTGCCATTGTTCAGAAAATTGTTCGGAAGAGAATGATTTTCCCTTTTCATCAAGTAAAACGATCCAATCTCCAACTTGAAAATGTTGCAGAATTAATTTGCCTTCTTCATTTTTACGCTGGTCAGGGCTTAATGCTGCAGCATTCTTAATATCTGGAAGTATAGCAATTTCTAATTTATTGTATTTGTTGATTCTTTTATGGTATTCATCCAAACCTTCAATAATATAATCGGTTTGAGTTTTGCCAACACATAATAGTTGAATGAGCATAGTAGATAATTCCTTAAAATTCTTTAACTTTGGCTTAATTCTTGGTATAATTGTAAGTAATTTTTTGGATAGATGAAAAACTGGGTCATATTATTAACATGTTTTCTGGCAACAATAAGCTTCGGCCTAGGTCAGAAGCCTATTGATAATATTACAGCGGCCTTAAAGGCCGGAGATGCAACTGCCTTAGCAGTTTACTTTCATGCAACCGTTGACCTAACCATTATTCAGAAACAAGGCACCTATTCTAAATCACAAGGGGAGCAGGTTGTTCAGAATTTTTTTAACGCAAATAAACCATCAGCATTTACTGTTAATCATAATGGTACCAGTGGTGAAGGTTCTAAATATATTATTGGAGCTCTCGTTACCTCAACCGGCGAATACCGTGTTTATATCTACTTTAAGAATCTGAATGGCTCAGAACTTATTCAAACATTACGTTTTGAATTAGAGGAGTAAACAATAGCCGATCAAAGGATAGTTCAGGATAAATTTACCAGTATTCAGTCTTTTTTAAATACCTTTGTGCTATCATGGAATTAAATGAATTTATTCAATTAGCTCTGGCAGAGGATATTGGAGATGGAGATCATTCTACTTTGGCATCCATTGATGCTTCGGCTCAAGGTAATGCCAAATTATTGGTAAAAGAGGCAGGTGTTTTAGCTGGCTTGGAAATCGCCGTGCAAATATTCAAATTTTACAATACTCAACTTAAGATAGAGACATTTTTTAAGGATGGAGATAAAATTAAACCAGGTGATATTGCCTTTCAAATTTCAGGATCGGCCAGATCTATTCTTACCACTGAAAGACTTGTTTTAAATATTATGCAACGAATGAGTGGCATTGCCACCAAAACGAATCAATTAGTTGAATTGGTGAAGCATACTCCGGTTAGGCTTCTTGATACCCGTAAAACTACTCCATTGTTTAGATATTTTGAAAAGGCTGCAGTAAAAATAGGAGGGGGAGACAATCATCGTTTTGGCTTATACGACATGATCATGCTTAAAGACAATCATATTGATTATGCCGGAGGTATTAAGAATGCTATCATAAATACGCAAAAATATTTAAAAGATAATAATAAGAATCTACGGATTGAAGTGGAGGTAAGAAATTTTAGAGAACTCGGTGAAGTTCTAGAGGTGGGAGGTATTGATGTTATTATGTTGGATAATTTTACCCCATCTGATATAAAAATGGCATTGGTTCAAATTAATAAAGCTTATCCAGTTGAAGCATCCGGAGGTATTAATCAAATCAATTTGGTTGAATTTGCGGAAACGGGGGTTGATTTTATTTCCATAGGGGCATTAACTCATCAGATTAAAAGTTTGGATTTAAGTTTAAAAGCAAGAATCGAAAAAAATTAAGTATTGGGCAAACTCACCACATTTATACGTAAACTTCCGATCATTCATCAGGTGGATACCATGGCGCATAAATGGTTTCCTCCTGGTTTTAAAGGGCTAAGTATTGGTGAAGTGTATGATTTTTATGCAATAGCACTGCGTGATAGTTCCGTATTGGAAAGAGCCTACTCCGCTTCGTTTAAATTTTTCATGGGGTTATTTCCTGGCTTAATTTTTTTAATGACTTTAATTCCCATGTTGCCTATTCCTAATTTTCAAACGAGTTTATTAATAAGTTTAGAAGGCATTATCCCTGCCAAAATTTTTCCTTTAGTAGAACAAACCGTTATTGATGTTATTAAGAATAAAAATACAGGTCTTTTATCTATTGGATTTTTAGTAACCATGGTTTTTTCTACTGGTGGAATGAATGGAATTATGAGGGCATTTAATGATTCAGCACTTATTCACGACGATCGAAAACCATTGAAGCAGAGGCTCTATGCTGCCGGGCTTACATTTTTTGGATTCTTTGTTCTTATTGCAATGATCACATTTATCATTCTTACCAATAAATATTTATTGAGCCTGAGGAACCTTCAATATATTTCCGAATCGGTATATCATATTTTACTTTCATCTAAATGGTTAGTGATATTTTTTATGATTTATCTGGTAATTGCCACGTTGTTTTATTTTGCGCCTGCTAAACATTTACGACATAGCTTTTTTTCACCTGGTTCAATAGCATCTACATTATGTGCTATTTTATTTACTTATTTATTCACCATTTACATCAACAACTTCAGTAACTATAATAAAATTTATGGGATCTTGGGAACGCTGCCATTACTGCTAGTTTGGATTTTCTTAAATATCGTTTCTCTATTAATTGGATTTGAGTTGAACGTCAGTATCATGTCTGCCCGTAAACAAAAAGCATCCGAAGATGAACTTCCGGATGCTGAAGAAATATTAGAAAAAAATAAGTTTAATTAATGGCCCAGGTGCAACAAAATATGCCCCATTTTATCTCTTTTTGTTTTTAGATAATTCTCATTATGGATGTTACTTTCGATTTCTAGGGCAACATTCTCGACAATCTCCAAACCGTAGCCTCCTAATGCAATTCTCTTTTTAGGATTATTGGTTAATAATCTAATTTTAGAAATACCAAGATATCTGAGGATTTGTGCACCAACTCCATAATCTCTTTCATCCATTCCAAAACCGAGGGCTAAATTTGCTTGTACAGTGTCCATTCCATTTTCCTGAAGTTCATAGGCTTTGAGTTTATTAATTAAACCAATACCTCTTCCTTCCTGATTCATGTAAACAATAACCCCTTTGCCTTCCTTCTCAATTTTCTCCATGGCAGCATGTAATTGTGGGCCACAATCGCAACGGAAGGACCCAAAAATATCACCAGTCATGCAGGAACTATGTACCCTTACCATGATGGGTTCGCCTTCTACCCAATCCCCTTTAATCAAGGCTAAATGGACTTGTTCGTTGGTAACTTGTTTAAAGGCGGCTAACCTAAAGTCACCAAATCCGGTTGGTAATTTTACCTCCGCTTCTTTTACAATTAATGTTTCAGTTTGTAAACGATATTCTACTAAATCAGCAATGCTGATGATTTTAAGGTTAAACCTTTTAGCCACTTCCAATAATTCTGGTAAACGTGCCATGGATCCATCCTCGTTCATAATTTCAACCAAAACACCGGCTGGTTCAAATCCAGCTAAACGAGCCAAATCAATAGCAGCTTCGGTATGTCCTGTTCTTCTTAAAACTCCGCCTCTACGTGCTCTTAATGGAAAAATATGTCCTGGTTTGCCCAATTCTTCGGGCTGGGTTTCTTTATTAATAAGTGCTTGAATGGTTTTAGCGCGATCTGCCGCAGAAATTCCAGTAGTAACTCCATGACCGATAAGGTCAATAGAAACAGTAAAAGGGGTTTGATGAAGGGCTGAATTATCATTAACCATCAAGTTAAGTCCTAGTTCATCGCAACGATCCTCTACTAAAGGAGTGCAAATAAGTCCCCTGCCATGGGTTGCCATAAAATTGATGATTTCCGGCGTTACACAGCGGGCTGCCGCGATAAAGTCACCTTCATTTTCGCGGTCTTCATCATCTACAACGATAATTACCTTACCATTTTTGATATCCTCAATGGCTTCTTGTATAGTATGGAGTTGAATGTCACTCATCTTGATCTATTAAAATTTCTGCAAAGGTAATGTTTTTTGGGGTGGGTTGGAGGTAATATTTTGCCCAAAATGAGTATAAATTGGCCGTATTTGTGGTATAAACATTGAAGTATCCGTTATTAAGGGTTTTATGAATGATTTTGGGTCAATAATGCTTATAAAAATTACATAAACTGAAGGTAAATGTTGAATGGGTAGTCATTATTATTTCTTTGTATAGAATCCTGAAATTAGGATCGATTATCTATTTGGGTTGATACGGATTGAACTATCATGAAAAGTTACGATGACTATTTAAGTCATGTTTGATCTGAAAAACGAATGCCAGAGGGTGATATAGGTGCTTTTAATTTTTTTCTAAATTTGATTTTTTAAAGTCTTGGGTGTTGCGTATTTCGGTTTGCCACAAGTCCTTTTAATACCAGACTCTACCGCAAAAGCGCAATTTTTGTTTGAATTGCAGATATAGGATACTGCTAAAATTGTTAAAAGCCCGTCCAGCAAGCGTTAGCAACTTGTTAATAACCTTAACTTATACTAAACCAACCCAAAAACAGTTTATTACATCTAAAAAAAGTACTATTCAAACTTGTTTATGAAAAAATATAATAGTAACTTTGAAATTAAGTTTTCAACAATCCAGTTGTTAACTAACGGTCTAGCAAATATGAAGAAATTCTACATCGCTTTAATAGCAATACTTGTAGCGTCATCGGGCTTGAAATTGCATGCGCAAGATCCGCAGTTTACTCAATTTTATGCCAATCCGCTATATTTGAATCCGGCCTTTGCGGGTTCTAAAAGGTGTCCTCGTATTGCCTTAAATACCCGTTTACAATGGACTGGTATTTCTGGAAACTACCGTACTTATGCAGCTTCTTTTGATATGCATGTTGATCCGATCCAAGGTGGAATTGGTATCCGTTTTATGCGTGATGAGGCTGGTCAGGCAACTATTACAAGTCATAACTTGGCTTTGATGTATTCCTATCAAATCAAATTATCCCGTAAGTTATCCTTAAGATTCGGTGCCGAAGTTGGCTTCATGCAAAGATCTTTAGATACCCGAAATTTAACATTTGGGGATCAAATCGATGACCGTTATGGTTTTGTCTATGCTACTGCGGAGACCTTTGATAATGCTGATAAAATCATGTTTGACGCCGGCGCGGGTGCCGTTATTTATAGTGATGTATTTTATGGTGGGGTTGCTTTTCATCATATTACTGAACCCAACGAAGGTTTCTTAGGAAATTCAAAATTGCCATTTAAGTTTACAGCCCACGCTGGAGCTATGTTCCCAATAGGTCGTGGTCGTAAATATGCTGGAGAGGCATTTATTTCCCCTAATATCTTATTCCAATTACAACAGTCTTTTTACCAATTGAATGTGGGAATTTATGCTGGTAAAGGTCCATTTGTTGGGGGTATTTGGTATAGAAGTAACGACTCTTTCATTGCCTTAGTTGGTTTCCAAAAAGGAATATTCAAAATCGGTTACTCTTATGATATTACCATTTCACGGCTAACGAATGCAACAGCCGGTTCACATGAAATTTCATTAGGATTCCAGTTTGGATGTAAAGAACCCCGTAAGAGGTTTAGAACAGTTAAATGTCCATCCTTTTAAACATTATTAATCAAGTAGAGATATACAATAATACATGTCAAAACTTCGTTATATTTACTAATATAATTCACCAAACAACATGAAATCTTTAACGAATCTAAAGTACGTAGGAATGATTGCCTCAGCGGCCATCTTGCTTTCTTCCTGTTCTAAGGAGGTTAGCCGTACCACCGGTTGGAACTACAATGATCCAAACAATGGAGGTTACGAAAAAGTTCCTTACATCGAACAAGAAACCGGACCTGGTTTAGTTCTCGTAGAAGGAGGAACTTTTACCATGGGTCGTGTGGAGCAAGAAGTCAACTACGATTGGGATAATATTCCACGTCGTGTAACTGTGTCTTCATTCTATATGGATGAAACGGAGGTTACTAATCTTGATTATCGTGAATATTTGTATTGGTTAGTTCGTGTTTTTGGCGAGGATTATCCTGAAGTGGTAAAGAAGGCAAAGCCTGATACCTTGGTTTGGAGATCTAAATTGGCATTTAACGAGCCTTATGTAGAATATTATTTCCGTCATCCTGCTTATCAGGATTATCCTGTAGTAGGTGTTAACTGGTTACAAGCTTCTGACTATTGTGCATGGAGAACTGACCGTGTAAACGAAACGATCCTTATTCGTGAAGGTATTTTATATGTAAATCCTAATCAGGTTGCTGAAGATAACTTTAATACTGAGGCTTATTTGGAAGGTCAATATGAAGGTATGATCAACGAAAAAAGTCAGTTAGAAAATTTAGGTCCTGCCGGTGGGTACCGTCGTGTACGTGTGGAAGACGGAATTCTTTTACCAAAGTATCGTCTACCAACAGAGGCTGAGTGGGAATATGCTGCTTTATCTTTAATTGGAAATACTGATCCTGAAACAGACCGTGAAATCGTTAAACAAAGAAGATTATATCCTTGGAACGGTCATATTGCCCGTAATCCTAATGATGATTGGAAAGGTGATTTCTTGGCTAACTTCCGCAGAGGTCGTGGTGATATGATGGGTGCTGCCGGTCGTTTAAATGACCAGGCTGATATTACAGCTCCGGTATTTAACTATTGGCCAAACGATTATGGTTTATACTGTATGGCCGGTAACGTAGCTGAGTGGACCATGGATTTATATCGTCCATTAAATTCAATGGAGAATGATGAATTCCGTCCACATAGAGGTAATGTTTTCAAAAAGAAATTATTGGATGATGAAGGTAATGTTGCTGAAAAAGATTCTCTAGGTAGAATTATTGAAGTAACCGTTACCGAAGATGACGCTTTGAACCGCAGAAACTACAAGAAATCAGATTATAGAGATTATTTGGATGGTGACTTTGAATCATCTGTATATTATGCTGATGAATCATATTTGGAGCCTGATAAACAAAACTCTTTAATGTATGAGTTCGGAGTTATTTCCTTAATCAATAACCAAGCTCGTGTAGTAAAAGGTGGTTCTTGGAAAGATCCTGCTTACTGGTTAGTACCAGGTACCCGCAGATTCCAGGATGAAACTTTAGCTACTGATTGGATTGGTTTCCGTTGTTGTATGGATCGTTTAGGCTCTCCTGTTGGTTTGGGTAAGGGTTATGATCGTAAAAGAATGGGCGGCGGACAATACGCTAAATAATATTTCAAAAATACTATCGAAGGAGCCGGCTTTTAAGTCGGCTCTTTTTTTTATTGGCCAGGGATCTTTAATCGGGTGTTTACAGGTTCATCTAAATTGTGATTGGGGAGTCGTCGTTGCCAAATGATTTCCAGACAATAAAAGCCAAATTCTTCCACTACTTTTCCATGTAATTGATAGCATCCCGGTCCCGAGAATGGATAATGTTCGGCAACCGTTGTAAATATGACGGTGTCAATCCAGACACCATTTAAATCAATGAAGGTTGCGAAATACATAGGCCGTCTAATGTTGGTTTGAGAACCGATCGAAAAGCTAAGCAAAACTTGATCAATAAATATTTAGAATTGAAAGAAATAGGCTGATATATTTTGTTGGTTAACATTTTCATGCTTATGACATTTATCATATTAACTATCGTTTCTTC
>JBEIQI010000094.1:0-10451 GCA_040376605.1 Flavobacteriales bacterium
AAATTGGTTCATGGTGGGGTAAGATATTTAAAGCAAGGTAATTTTAGATTAGTGATTGAGGCATTAAAAGAAAGAGGATATCTATTTAAAAACGCACCTCATTTGGTAAAAAATATTACGTTTAATATCCCTGTTTACTCCCTTTTCGAAAAGATAATCTATTTTATTGGATTATATATTTACGAATTCCTTGCCGGAAAATATAGCTTTGGCCCTTCCAGATTACTTTCTAAGAATCATATTCTACAAGACATTCCCACCCTAAATCCTTCGGGACTTAAGGGTGGAATTGCTTATCAGGATGGCCAATTTGATGATTCAAGGCTTGCTATTGATCTTATGAAAACTTCGGCTGATCATGGTGGAGTTTTGATTAATTATGCAGATGTACAAACATTTAAAAAAGATGATAGAGGTAAAATTGTAGGCGTTAAATTTTACGACTCGATTAACAAAAAAACAATTGAGGTAGCAGCCAAAATCGTCATTAATGCTACCGGCGTTTTTGCCGATGGTATTTTACAATTAGATGAGCCTGGTAAAAAAACAACTCTAGTTGCAAGTCAGGGAAGTCATATTATCGTTGATAAAAAATTTCTACCCGGCACTCAGGCTCTTATGATCCCAAAGACCTCAGATAGTAGAGTTCTTTTTGCCATTCCATGGCATAATACTTGTCTAATTGGCACTACAGATCTTCCGGTAAATAATATAGATATTGATCCAAAACCATTAGATGAGGAAATTGAATTTATTTTAGCAACGGCCCAACAATACATGGATCCAGCGCCGGTAAGATCGGATATCTTATCAGCATTTTCTGGTTTACGTCCTTTAGCGGCACCTTCAGGTGAAAGCAAAAACACCAAAGAGATTTCAAGAAGTCATAAAATAAATGTGAGCAATTCTGGATTGGTTAATATTATCGGAGGCAAATGGACCACCTATCGAAAGATGGCAGAAGATACTGTTGACATGGCTGCCAGAACCGGTAGACTCATTCATAGTGATTGCAGAACAAAAGATTTAGCCATTCATGGATTTGCATGGCAACGAGATCCACATGATCCTTATTTTATTTATGGATCTGAGTCGGACAAGTTACATGCCATGGAACATAGTAACCCTCGATTAAAAGAAAAAATTCATCCTTCATTACCCTATACCTTTTCGGAAATTGAATGGGCAATAAAAGAAGAAATGGCCATTACTTTAGAAGATGTATTAGCACGAAGAACTAGAAGTATTTTGTTGAATGCAAAAGCCAGTATCGAGGCCGCTCCTGGAGTAGCAAGTTTTATGGCTGAAAAATTAAATCATGATAATTCTTGGATAGATGAACAACTTAAATCCTTTGAAAGATTCGCCAAAGGATATATTATTTAGGTTACACATCTCAATTTGAGTAGGTGGTCCAAAACGATTTTAAGAATAACCATCAATAATATTGACCTAATATTTTAAGGTAAAATTCTCCTTCGATAAATTTTTATCGAAAAATAAAATACCCATTTGATAAATATCAAAAGATAAGGTTACCTCTTTTCTTTTTCTTAAAATATTCCATGCCTCAAAAGTCTCTTCATCCCAATGTATATCATCAAAAACGACTACGGAGTTCTCATGAATAAAAGGCAATGCTTGTAAATAATATCTTATCATGGCTTCTTTACGATGATTAGCATCTACAAAAAGAAAATCAATTTGTTTCATTTCAGAGGATAATAAGAACCACCAGGTATTTAAATCAAATCTATATGACCTCATATTAGTCAAACTCAATTCTTTCCAATTCCGTTTAGCAATGTTTTGAATTGATTCATCGGCCTCAACCGATATTACCTTTGCCTGATCATTGCCAACAGCAAGATAAGATGCAGTAATACCCAAAGAAGTTCCAAGTTCAATCAAATTAACGGACTTGGAATACATTGCCAATCGATACAAAAACCTGGCGTATTTAGCCTGTTTTAATGCCTTGGCAGCAATCGAGCCAACCGTTAATTCCTTTTCCTTTTGTATATCCCCTCCTGCACCATAATCCTCATAATAAATCTTCTCGGCATCACTTCGCAGTTGTTTTCGTAAATTCTCTATTTCATAAAATGAAGAAGGCCACTTTGATTTGGTATCATCAAATACAACTTGCATTAAATTAAATAAAAAAGGAGAATGAATATATTGAATAGTTTTGCGGGATTTAATATATCGTAAATAGGTAGACGCCCTAAATGATTGTTTATTCATAATTTGGCGAATGAGTTAACATGAATGCAATATACCAGTAATCATTATTTCTATTTAACCCGCAGCTTTTGTCCGAGATAAATTTTGTCCGGGTTTTTAATTCCATTCCAATCGCAAATTTGTTGCATAGTAGTTCCATTTGCTTTAGCAATGGAATATAAAGTATCTCCCTTTTTAATTATATAAAACTTTGCGTTAGTAGGCAATTCTTCTTTAACCATTGCATTAGTTGTTAAGGTATCATTGGGAATACTAGTATTATAAGATATGGTTGTATAATTTGGTTTAGAAATATCGGTGGGTGTAATCCCTAAGTCCCATGGAGAAAATATCTTTTTATCAAGCATAAGTAAATTCGTTTTAAGCTTCTTATTCTCCCAATCGATAAAACTAAATGGATCTAATGGATGGTCCTGATAACGAACCTCTAAATGCAAGTGAGGATTATAACTTCTTCCAGTGTTACCACCCAATCCAAGAAGCTCCCCTGCGCTTACCTTTTGATCTACTTTAACTTTAATTTTTGACATATGCCCATAATAGGTTTCTAACCCATTGTAATGCCTAACAATAACTAAATTACCAAATCCACCCGTATTAAATTGAGCATACCTAACCACCCCATCAAACATATTTAAAATTGTATCCCCGGTTTTAAGGTCGATATCTAATCCTTTATGTGTTTTTTTAAAAACAGACCATAAAGTTCCATAACGTGGCAAATAAAATTTCTCCTCTCCCTGGAGTAACTCAATGGCAATTCCTCCAGCAGTATCAGGGGAGGAAAGAAAATAACAAAAGGTTTGGTTATTGTTCCAATTACATAGAAACAAATTATCATCCCACTCTTTTATTAAAGGACTTCCGGATGAGGTAACATATAAACTATCTGTGACAGTTTGTCCAAATAAAACAGATGTAACTAAAAAAAATATATTAAACAGGAATTTCCTCATCTGACGTTTTAACATATGGAGTAAATATTTCCTGAACGCTAATACCAATATTTACGGCAATTTGATCTGTTGGCAAATCATCGCTATCAGTACTAAACGGATCCTCGATTCCTTCTGCAATAAGCTCTAAACTGGCAAATACATAAAAAACAAAGGGTACAATAAGCGCTGTATAATAATGGAATTCCATTACCAAGGCAAAAGGCATGGATAGAATATAAATAAAAATAAACTTCTTAATAAACAAACTATACGAATACGGAATAGGTGTATTTTTAATTCTTTCGCAAGCGCCACAAATGGTTGAATATTCATCCACATCCTTAATAAGAGTAAGGTATTCATTATCCGTCAATTGCTTTTCAGTATTCATCCTGGTAAAAACCCTTATAATGGAAGTGGCAATATAATTGGGTTGATGAATATCAATTGGGAAATAGCCAGGAACCTTTTTATCTCTTAAATGTTCTTTCAAAACAAGTGGATATTGACTAATTAAAAACTGAAGATTATCTCGATTCACCTTGTCATCCTTGGCTAAAAATACATCTAATTTGATACTCATAGCTCTGCTTAAATTAACCAGTCCTCCCCAAAGTTTCCGACCTTCCCACCAACGATCATAAGCGGTATTGGTTCTAAAAACTAGTAATAAGGAAATTACGAATCCTAAAATACTATGAAATACGGTTGTACCTCTAAAATTCTCCTCCCCCACTAATTCATGGGTAACATAGGCTATAATTAAACTAAATAGAGCGATTGATAGCATTATCCAGAATAACCGCCTGAAAGTATCACTTTTGTGAAATTGAAAAATTAATCCCCACCAGTTTTTGGGGTCATATCTTACCATAATACCAATTTTTAGAAATGCTAAAATACGATTTTTAATTCAGAAATCTCACAAGAAATTGATAAACAGAAAATGAAATTTAACCAATTACTATGTATTCTCAACTATACAGCTACAATGCAATTCTAAAATGATTTTTATTTTTTAAAGGGAACCTGAACCAAGAATAACATTTCTCCGTTGGGAATTAAGCTGGTCAAACTTTTATTAATATCCGTTTTGGTTTCAAATGCCAGAATTGTAGTAGGTTTAATTTCGATAGTTAATTGAGCACTATACAGCTTTCGGCCAAGCTTTGTTTGCAATTGATACTTACCCGCCGGTAATTCTAAAAAAACTGATTTTCCCATACCAACCTTTGAATGTTTGTTATCGTTAACATAAATATCAAACAATAGAGCAGCATTAGGAAGTTCACGGGATCTGGTTATTATTAATCCAGTTTTTCCGGTAAGGTCTTTAGGTAATTTATTCTTTCTTGATTGTATAAAATTGTTAATGAGCATGATGGGAAATAAGGGTAATACCAATAAAATAAAAGTAATCCCAAGAGGTAATATTACATAAAATGAACCATCACTGTGGGTAGATGCATCAATTATTGCTGCAGCAGGTTGTAAAGGAATAATAGTGGCTAAAATAGCATATAGTCCCGCTAAACTTAACCAAATAATTGCTAACCTTTTCATTCTATGCCCTTTCTAATACCATTGCAAAACCTTGTCCTACACCAATACACATGGTACATAAAGCATAGCGCTTTTGTAATAGTTGAAGATCGAGCGCAGCAGAATAAACGATTCGGGATCCACTCATGCCTAATGGATGCCCTAAGGCAATGGCTCCTCCATTCATATTTATACGGGGATCCTTGTCATCAATCCCAAGTTCACGAGTACAGCTTAACACCTGCGCCGCAAAAGCTTCATTAATTTCAAGAATATCCATTTGATCTAAGGTAAGACCCGCCCTTTCTATAGCCTTTCTTGAAGCATTCACCGGACCAATTCCCATGATTCGAGGTTCAACACCTGCAGCGGCCGAACTTACAATCCTGGCTTTAGGTGTTAAATTATATTTTTTAATTGCATCTTCTGAAGCAATTAAAATAGCCGATGCTCCATCATTTAAACCACTAGCATTACCCGCAGTAACTGAACCCTCCTTTTTAAATGCAGGTTTTAAGCCGGCAAGAATTTCTAAAGAAGAATTAGATTTTACGAATTCATCTTTTGAAAACTGAATTGGATCTCCCTTCTTTTGTAAAATAGACACGGGAGTTATCTCTTGAGAAAGCCTCCCATTATTTTGCGCTGCTGTAGCTTTTTGCTGACTCCAAAGGGCAAACTGATCTTGATCGTTTCTAGTTATACCGGTATAAATACTTAATAAATTTTCAGCCGTTTCACCCATGGCATCCACTCCATATTTTTCTTTCATCAGAGGATTAATAAATCTCCAACCAAAACTGGTATCAAACATTTGGGCGTCCCTGCCATAAGGCGTAGAAGTTTTAGAAATTACCCATGGACCTCGGGTCATATTTTCTACACCACCGGCTATAAAAACTTCTCCACTATTGGTTTGAATACCTCTTGCTGCATTTGCCACTGCCGACATACCTGAGGCGCATAATCGATTAATGGTTTCACCTGCTACCTCAACCGGTAAATCAGCCAACAATAAAGCCATACGAGCAACATTTCGATTGTCTTCTCCAGCCTGATTAGCACATCCCATGATTACATCCTCTATCGCTTGCAAATCAAGTCCAGGAAGTTTATTCACTAAAGCCTTTATGACCATAGCAGCCATATCATCTGGGCGAACGGAAGCCAACGATCCACCAAAACTCCCAATAGGTGTCCTAACTCCTTCAACTATATATACTTGTTTCATGTAAATTTTTATTTAAGTGGTAAAATTAAACATTAAATGGAAACCATGCCAGTTAGTTTAATTTATTCAATATCAGTATTTTGAAAATATTCCGTACTTAAAATTTGACATAATTAAATATCTATCGTAATATTGCAATATATAAATGAATTATGGGGCTAACCAAAACAGATCAATTTACCGATAAACAAAATGAATTAGCTACCTTATTAAAGGCATTAGCACATCCTGCCCGAATTGCCATTATTGAATACATAATAAAAACAGATAATTGTATATGCGGTGATATTGTAAACGAATTGCCTTTAGCGCAACCAACGGTATCACAACATTTAAAAGAACTAAAATCGGCCGGACTTATTAAAGGAAACATAGAGGGTACATCTATTTGTTATTGCTTAGAAGAAAAAACCTGGAATAAATTTCAAAAAACACTTAATCAACTCTTTGAAAAAGTTGATTTTAAAAACTCATGTTGTTAAAAAATAGATTTAATGCAAGCGACCCCTCAGCCCAAAAGAAAACGTTTAGGATTTTTAGATAAATACCTAACCCTTTGGATTTTTTTAGCCATGGCAGTGGGTATTGCATTGGGATATTTTATTCCGGCAATTGCTCCCTTTTTCAATTCTATGTCAGATGGTACCACCAATATTCCACTCGCGATTGGATTAATATTAATGATGTATCCGCCATTAGCTAAAGTAAAATTTGGAAAAATTCCAGCATTATTTAAAAATAAAAAATTAATTATCCTTTCACTTTTTATAACCTGGATTATAGGTCCATTCTTGATGTTTTGCCTTTCTATACTTTTCCTACGTAATTATCCTGAATATATGACCGGTCTTATCCTCATTGGCATTGCTCCATGCATTGCAATGGTGATTGTTTGGAATGAATTGGCAGAAGGTAGTAGAGAATATGTGGCAGGATTAGTTGGTATCAATAGTATAATGCAAATTCTATTCTTTAGTTTATATGCATATTTCTATTTAACTGTTATGACACCTTTATTTGGTGTTAAAAGTATAGAAATAAACATTACCATTTTACAAATTGCCAAAACCGTAGGAGTTTATCTGGGGATACCATTTGTTATGGGAATACTCTCCCGTATCATTTTAATAAAAGCCAAAGGAGAAGATTGGTATAATCGAAAATTTATTCCAAGAATTTCACCTATTACTTTAATTGCACTGCTTTTAACCATTGTTATCATGTTTAGTTTAAAGGGCGAGATGATTGTAAAGATACCCATGGATGTATTAAGGATTGCAATCCCCTTGGTTATTTTCTTTGTGATCATGTTTTTTTTAACCTTCCTTTTAGCAAAATTGGCAGGTGCCAAATATGCCGAAAATGCAGCCATCTCCTTTACAGCCTCAGGAAATAATTTTGAATTAGCCATTGCAGCAGCCATTGGCGTTTTTGGAATTAATAGTGGACAGGCATTTGCCGGTGTAATTGGGCCATTGGTAGAAGTTCCAGCATTGATTCTACTTGTTAATGCATCCTTCTGGTTAAAAAAGAAATTATATAAAACCTAATTGAAACAATATGAAAAATGTTTTAGTGCTTTGTACAGGTAATAGTTGCCGCAGTCAAATAGCCCATGGATACCTTTCTCACTTTGCAGGAGAAAAAGCAAATATATTTAGTGCAGGAATTGAAACTCATGGTGTTAATCCTAAAGCAATTGCCGTAATGATGGAAGATAATATTGACATTTCACATCATACTTCCAATAATGTAGATGAATATATTGCTATTCCTTTCGATTACGTTATTACGGTTTGCGATAATGCCAATGAAAGCTGCCCGATATTCCCAGGAAATACGAAAAAATTCCATCATAACTTTCCGGATCCAGCAAAAGCCGCTGGCACGGAGGAGGAGGTGATGAACGAGTTTAGAAAAGTACGAAATATGATTAAAGAGTATTGCATTCAATTCGTTAAAGAAAATCTATAATTGTTGAATTTAATGAAACAGGAAAAAATTTAAACCTATTTTTTAAGATTAATAACAATCCCTGTTATTCCATTAAATACAAAAGGATTAATTCCAGCAGGTGGCTGGGTGTCAAACAAAAAATTAAATTCAATTTTAAATGCAAGCCTTTTAAATGCTTTAAACCTTAGGGCATAATTACCACTCACCCTAAAGTCGCCCCAATCTGTAAGCTTCGGTTGGTAATACGTAGTTGCAACAAATGAAAAATTCGGATTGGGGTCGATGGTCCATGATAAATAGGTACTCAATCGATTGTTGTATTCTAAGGTATCAGTAATAGCCTGGTTTTCATATTCGAACATATAAATAACTCCGGTATACATATGCATGAACTTTTTGTCAATGAATTTGAATCTGGGTCCCATACCCACTAAGGTTCGGAGTCGTAAATTCAATAACTCATTATATTGTACCTGGCCAAAGACCTCTAGTCGCAGCCAGGAATTAAATTTTCTATTGTACCTAATATGAACCATTCCATCATTTACAAATCGGGATGTACCACCATTAGTAAACCTCCAACCACCCAATACCATAAATAAATCCTTCCTTGTTTTATATTGAACATGAGCATTAGTGGTAGCACTAATTAATAAGTTATTGTTTTGATTAACGGCAAAACCAGCTTCCAAAGTACCATCCCAGCCTGTTGTGTCTGAATGGATTCGTTGGCTTTCGATATTAACAATCTGGGAGAATAAATGAATCGACAAAATGAATGTGAAACAAAAAATCAAATATCTTTTCATAACATATTATATAACTACAATAATAAATATGGTTCCCTATCAAAATACTAGTTGAATACTTATGGTTGATGAGTTCCAACCACTTCCATCATGGTTCTAAAAGCGCCAAACTTTCCTTCGTATCTTTTGTTTACATCTTCTCTTAGGCGAGATGCATGATTCGTTTCATACTCTTTCATTTTATCCATGGATTCTAAAGTATATTGTATGCTATAGGTAAGGCCCTCGCCTTCTTCCTCAATTAACATTTTACTAATTCTTGAATCTATAAACAAGCCTGTTGCCAAAACTTCAGGAATATGTTTTTCCATCATCCATTTAAGCCATTCATCATGAACATCCTTGTCTATATTAATGGTTACATTATATACAATCATTCTATCAAAAATTAAATTTATTTTGAAGTAAAACTAACTAGCCATTAACCAGTTCCATGCTTCAGTAACAAGGCCTTTATTTAATAATACCTTAGCTATTTCGTGATTACCGTCATTATGATGAATGACCAAACCGAATTCCTTAACCAACAAATTCCACTCTGCTGATTCAAAATAAATTTTAGCTTCTTCTGGAGTAGGCATTCTTTCAACGTTTCCTAATTGACCCAGATCATTTCCAGTTAGCACATTACTTAAACGAATGGATTCTGGCAATGAATCAACTCCAATCCCCATGGTAGTTAATGGCTTAGCCACTTCAAACAGAGCATCACCACTTGCTCGAACATACCAATCAGCACCCAACCGGCCAACCAAATCTATTTTATGTTGATCAATTTTTCCATTAGCATCTAAAATATTTTCATTAATATGAACTAATAGAATTTCGCAAACAATTAAGTTACCGGCACCCCCTTCGGTACCTGTATAAATAATATCCTTTACCTTACATTCCAATTGAACGGGAGACTCTTTAACACGAAATGGTTTTACCATTTTAGATGCTTCAGCGGTAAATCCAGCCTTAACAAACTCATTAACCCCTTTTGCATATTCAGTGCTGGCTAAAGACATTTGCTGAACCATTGAATAATTAACCATATTAATGACTACCTCACCTGTTTCAGCTACATTTTGAAGAGTGTGTTTAATGCTGTTATTTTTAACCCTTCGTGCCGGAGAGAAAATGGCAATGGGTGGATTAACCCCAAATACATTAAAAAAACTAAAGGGACTTAAATTGGGTTGTCCGTCTTTATCTGTTGTACTGGCAAATGCTATGGGTCGAGGTGCTATGGAAGCCAATAAATGACTATGCAATAACCCAGTAGCAATTTGGGAAGGCTCAATTGTTAGCATCTTATTTTTCGGTATAAACGCCCATTTGAGCAAATTTCTCGATTCGCTTTTGTATTAGTTTATCCTTTTTCTCCTTTTTCAGAGAAGCTAATTGTTTAACAATTTCCTTTTTAACATTTTCAAACGCCTCTTCCAAATTTCTATGTGCCCCACCCAAAGGCTCTTTAATTATGCCATCAATCAATTTATTTTTTAGCATATCATTAGCCGTTAATTTTAGGGCCTCTGCAGCTTCCTCTTTATGTTCCCAGTTTCTCCATAAGATAGAAGAACATGACTCTGGAGAAATAACCGAATACCAAGTATTCTCTAGCATTAGTACCTTATCACCAATTCCAATACCTAATGCTCCACCACTTGCACCTTCTCCAATAATCACACAAATGATAGGTACCTTGATTCTAAACATTTCGAATAAGTTCCTAGCGAT
>JBEIQI010000328.1:0-2741 GCA_040376605.1 Flavobacteriales bacterium
AGACGAGACTACTTATATTCTTGCTGCCACCGCATCTGAAGTTTTGGAAGTTCCACTTCCACAGGTACTCTTAATGATATCTAACAAACATAAAAAAGTATAACTCTTGATAAGAAACGAATCCTTTATACCTTAGCAGCGTACATCTGTTATATTCATCTCATTCAACCCCATGAAAACTTTCTATTCAAATTTACAAATACCCTTGAGGCTGGTCATCACCCTCACCGGTCTCATGCTGAGTTCCTGTTATTCATATAGAACCCAGGAAAAGGCCCTGGTGCAAAATGTGGATGTAGATCAAACCTTATTGGTGGCTATGGATGAAATTAAAAAAACGGATATGGCCCAGTCGTTAAGCATTTGGATCTTAAAGGACCAGGTTATTACACCCCAACAGGCAAAAGTGATCTCAGAATTATATTTGTCAAATCTTAATCGTATCGTAAGCCCTTTTAATATTTGGCATGCAGCATGGACCATTTCTAACTTGTATCGTTTTGGCAATGAGGAAGTGAAAGCTGAATTAGAAGAAGCCTATCAGATTGCGAAAAACGAACCGAATCGCATCCCTGATGAGGATGATTTTAAAGGAGCAGCTATTGATCATATCAATGGAAAACAAATGACCACCGGATTTATCCATTTTGGAGGACTCTTTTATGCTTATGGTCATTTGGTAGTTCCAGGCAATAAAAATTACATTCAGAGCTATCAGGAATATCTCGATAAACAAGCGGAACAATGAAGGGTTTACAGGTCTTTGGGCTCAGTCTGATTTATTTCCTTGTATCCATTTCAATTTTAAATGGTCAATCCATCCTGAAGGGCAAAATTACAGATGCGGCTAATCAACAACCTCTCCCCTTCGCATCTATCGCTATTCCGGGAACTAGTCAAGGTACCCTGGCAGATGCGGATGGCAACTTTACCCTACCACTTCCTTCCCAAGTGGATTCCATTAAAATCTCCGCCATTGGTTACCATTCCCAATCTTTCTTTATACAACCAACCCCAGACCAAACCATCAGAAAATACGAACTACAAGCCATTACCTACGATTTACAAGAGGTAAAAATAAAACCTAAAAACAAAGGGTATTTAACCTTAGGAACCAGTAAATACAGTAAGGATATTTGCACTGCATATATCGGTAAAAACCAACATTGGAAGGGGGAGCAAGCTGCTATTAAGGCCAATAACAAGGAAGGAAGAACCGTTTTTTTAGAAAGTTTTCATTTTTATATTATTAAAAACGATTACCAGGATTCATTACAATTTAGGTTGATGTTATATGAAATAGATAGTTTGGGTTTTCCGGGTAAAACGTTTTTACGACAACCTATTTTATTTAAAACCAATTTAAGTCAGGGAGAAGTAACAGTGGGGTTAAAAGACTATAACATAAGCGCAACGGGCAATTTTTTTATCAGTTTAGAATGTCTGGAGGACCAAATGGAATCGGCCAGGTTTTGTTTTGCCGGTTCTATTAAAGTAGCCTCCTATTTTAAAACCAATGCATTTAGCCGGTGGGGCAAGGTAAAAGGCGGTGGTGGCGACTTCAACTTAAGGGTTAGTTATGCCAAATAAGTATGGATAAAAAAAAAGGGCCTTCATTCGAAAGCCCTTTTTTGCAAAAGGAAAAAACTTTTGAAACCTTATTGTTTAGCAGGTTCAGCTAAAATAATCACTTTGTTTTTAAGCATTTCTACTACTCCACTATTGATATTGATCAACTGAGTATCTCCATCGGTAACAATTTTAATTTTACCTGTGGTTAAGGTAGAAATGATGGGAGCATGGTTTTCCATTATCTGGAAACTTCCATCTGTACCTGGCAAAGTAACCGATTTTGCGGTACCTTCGAACAAGGTTTTATCTGGTGTAATAATTTCTAAATGCATAATAATAGCTTATTGAACTTCTGCCAACATTTTCTCACCAGCCGCAATAACATCTTCGATAGTACCTTTTAAGTTAAAGGCGGCTTCCGGATATTGATCTACTTCACCATTCATAATCATGTTAAAGCCTTTGATGGTATCATCAATACCTACAAATACCCCTGGGATACCTGTAAACTGCTCTGCCACGTGGAAAGGTTGAGATAAGAAACGTTGTACACGACGAGCTCTATGTACCACTAATTTATCTTCTTCACTTAACTCATCCATACCTAAGATGGCGATGATATCCTGAAGTTCTTTATAACGTTGTAACAACATTTTTACTGATTGAGCGCAGGTATAATGTGCATCCCCTAAAATGTCGGCTGAAAGGATTCGAGAAGTAGAATCCAAAGGATCCACCGCAGGATAAATACCTAATTCAGCAATTTTACGGCTTAATACGGTAGTTGCATCCAAGTGACTAAAGGTAGTTGCAGGTGCAGGATCCGTTAAGTCATCCGCAGGAACGTAAACCGCTTGTACAGAGGTAATAGATCCATTCTTGGTTGAAGTAATTCTCTCTTGCATTAAACCCATCTCAGTTGCTAAAGTAGGTTGGTAACCTACCGCTGATGGCATACGACCTAAAAGAGCCGATACCTCAGAACCAGCCTGGGTAAAACGGAAGATATTATCGATAAAGAATAGGATATCACGACCACCACCTGAAGAACCATCTCCATCACGGAAATATTCTGCTAAAGAAAGACCCGATAAAGCAACCCGGGCACGAGCTCCAGGAGGCTCATTCATTTGTCCGAAAACGAAGGTTGCTTTAGATTCTTTAAGGCC
>JBEIQI010000128.1:0-8449 GCA_040376605.1 Flavobacteriales bacterium
ACGATAATAACTGTATTCGGAACCAAAAATGAAGGAATCGTCCCCACTATTATTTGCACCACTTTTCACTTCATTGATTATGGTAACATTTGGAATATATGGTTTCATCCTGACGTATTGCGTTGGACTGCTTTCTGATCCCGACTTGAGATAATAACAAACCATATTGTCGCAAATGGTAAGTCCACAAGGGCCGGCTCCATAATATTGACCCAAATCGCCCCAATCCCAGGTACCAGGGGCCATTATGGATTCAAAGATCTCATCGTCACCAATAATTTGCCCTTCAATCTTTTTTACCCCCAAGGTTTTTACCTTAGTTATTAATTGGCTGAGCAAGCTATCCATAACCGTAGATGCAAATTTTTCGGAACCCAACGTTGGGTCACCTCCACCTCTTAAATAAATATTACCTTTTAATGTTCCGGAGTTGCCATCATAACTGCCATCATATTGTAAATAGGTTTTAAATTGAAAATCAGGACCCAACATCAGTAAAGCCGTTGAAGTGGTGACCAGTTTTTGACAGGAAGCCGGCGATAAGAGCATATCTTCATTAACGGACGCAATTTTAGTGCCGTCTGCCTGTTTTACACAAATTCCAATTAAGGCGGTTTCTAAGCCAGTTTTGGAGGTTAAGCCATTAAGATAGGATTGAAGCGTTGTTTGGGCCGATAATACTGATATCGTGAACCAACTGAGGCTTAAAATCTTTAAAAATTGTTGGCGCATATTGATCTTTTAAAACTATTAGGTGTATAACTCGTTAAAATTCTCAAAATATATACTATACCTGCCATAAAATTTAGAAATTTGTCCACTATTGATTGTTTACTGATATGAAAAAACTAACCTTGTTCTTCTTTCTTTCCCTTATATTTCAATTTAATATTGCCCAAAAGCCCTATGTTTTATTAAAAACCCTTACCAATCATCATGCCCCGATTGAATGTTTAGTAGTTGCTCCTGATGGAAAAACCGCCGTAACTGCCGATCAGGATGGTTATATTATTTTTTGGGATGTGGTTGACAGCATGAAGATGCTCTATACAGTAAAAGGACATACAGGCGGAATTAATTGTCTTCTGTTCAATAAATCGGGCACAAAATTCGTAACCGCCGGGGATGATTATAAAGTGAAACTTTGGAATTTTAGTACTCGAAAGCCCATCAACTCATATACAGCCCCTTACAGTAGCGTTAATTTTGCGGTACTTGCACCTGATGATAAGTCCATTTATTTTGGGGGTTATCGTAGGTCAACCGGAAACACTTTTATACAATCCGGAGCCTTTACGGGTTTATACCAGGTGAATGTTGATGGGAAATCAGACCCCAAATTACTTTACAATGATGAACTAAGTGAAAATCTTTATTCCAATACTTGGGGGATTACAGATGGGAATCTGGACGCCAGCAGGAAATATGTAATATATACCAAAGGTTATGGAGTTTATTTCTGGGATATCGCCGAGCAACGATTGGCGTTTAAAAAAAATACCACGATCAATTTAAATAACCTGGCTTGCACCAATAGTTATATTTATTTATGGGGAGATGGATATATCTCCAAACTAAGTGTAAATGATAATTATTCTATTTCAAAAACCTATGAGGGTAGCAACGAACCTTCGAAAAGTGGCTATAGTAAATTTGCCTTCTCGAAAAGTGGAAAGTACATGCTAACTGGTGATGATGAGCATCGGGTGAATATTTGGAACACTTCTACAGGTTCTAAAACTCAGGTACTGATTGGGCATAAAGATATTGTAAGGACTTTTTGTTTCGGCTATAACGATAGTATCATAGTTACGGGTGGTTATGATGGGACCATAAAAATTTGGGGCTTTCAGGAAATGAAGGATCGATTGGACAGTCTTGAAAATATTCAAAAAGATACCATTATCGCGGAGGTAAGGGATACCGTAATGATTCAAGAGGACACCCTTCAGTATGTATTGGTGAAGGACAGCATCCATGTCGAAAGAGATTCTGTACCGGTTATTCAGGAGGTAATTTTCACGGATAACAATATTCCGGTTAAAATTAAAGATCGGGATGTGGAATTGCAAAACACAATAACCGTATCAAAACCGGAGTTTGATATAGAAATATGGGATCGTTCGGTAGTGGATGGAGATAGTATATCCTTAAACATTAATGGCGAGTGGATTCTTCAGGAATACATGGTGGAAAAAGCAAAATTAAAATTACATGTTAAAATTAATCCGAAGGCGACTAACAACTACCTGATTTTGTATGCTCATAATTTAGGTGAAATATCTCCCAATACAGCAGCCGTTCAGGTTTTAATTGATGGCAAGGAATATAAACTTACCTTATCATCGGATTTAAAAAAATCGGGAGCCTTGAATTTCTCCTACAAACCATAACGGCATAAAAATTGACTTATCTCTATAACCTACTAACTAACTACTGCGAATGAACCATCTTAAAAAACTTATTTTAACTACTGTACTAATCCTAAGCATTAGTTGGACCCTATCGGCTCAAAAATTTATTTTGCTAGAAACCAATACCGATCACAATTCACCTGTAGAAGCCCTTGCCATCACACCTGATGGTGAGACCATGATAACCGGACATCATGATGGTTATTTGGTTTTTTGGGATTTAAAAACTCGAAAAATTACAAAAGAATTAAAGGTTCATAGCGATCAAATTAACACCATCCTTTTTGATCCAAGCGGCAAACAATTTGTTACCTCAGGAGAAGATAGTAAGGTAGCTCTAATTGAATATCCTTCGTTAAAGGTTATTAAAACGTACACCGTGCCATCTGAATCAAATGCCTTTGCCACTTTATCGCCGGATGGATCTGTTATTTATTTTGGAGGACATACCACCAGCAGAACCATGGATTATACAAAAAATGTTTACAATAAACCATTGGGTGCCTTGTACAGAATTAATATAAAAATGAGTGATCGTGCTGAAATTGCTTATAACGATGAACGTCCAAATGAATATGGATCATGGATCACTGATGGGGCTATCGATTATTCTGGTAAACATTTAATTTTTACTAAAAATGGCATGTTGTTTTTTTATAACGTGGCTGATAAAAGATTAGAATATAAGGTGGACTTGCCTTACGGTCTTAATAATATCACCTCAACAAAAGATGCTTTATATGTTTGGGGAGATATGCAATTGATGAAACTTACCAATAGTGGAGGCAGATATTCATTGGTAAAAACAGAAAAAGCAGGTACTCGTCCTTCAACTGTTGGTTATAGTAAAATGGTTTTATCCAATAATGGAGAAATGTTAGCCACTGGCGATGATGGATTTGACTTAAATGTTTGGAGCAAGGATTTAGTAAGATTACAAACTTTATCAGGTCATACCGATTTGGTAAGAAACTTTGGCTGGTATAATAATGATTCAATTTTGATTTCAGCCGGTTATGACGGTAAAATTATGTATTGGGGTTATGAGAAACCAAAAGATTCTATTCCGGTAATTACCGATGTAGTTTTTACCGATAATAATGTACCCGTTTCGATTAAAGATAGGGCCGTAGAACTGCAAACCACTATTACAGTAAGTGAGCCAGAATTTGATATTGAAATTTGGGATCGTTCCGTAGTAGATGGTGACAGTATTTCTTTAAATCTAAACGGTACTTGGATCCTGCAAGAATATATGGTGGAGAAAGCCAAGTTAAAAATTCACGTAAAAATTGATCCACGGTTTGCTAATAATTACTTGATCCTATATGCACATAATTTGGGAGAAATTTCGCCCAATACGGCTGCCGTTCAGGTATTAGTTGGTGGTAAAGAATATAAGCTTACCTTAACTTCTGATTTGAAAAAATCAGGAGCGCTCAATTTTTCTTACGTTCCCAAACAATAGTGTAAAATAAAAACCGACCCTCTTGAAAAAAATCATTCTTCTCCTTACAGGAATCCTTTGGATTTCAATAGGACAAATATCCGCACAGGAGTTTAAATTGTTGGATACCAAATCAACCGGTGCCGGAATTGAATCCATCATGGTAGGACCCGATGGAAATACTTTAATTATTGGTGACATCAATGGTTATATAAGTATTTGGGATATTACTACCTGGCAAATGATTAAAAAGGTGAAGGATAGAAATGGAATTGTAAATAGCATTTTGTTCGATAAAGCGGGTACTAAGTTTGTTACCTCCGGAGAAGGCGGAACATTGGGTGTTTATGAATTTCCATCTTGTAAATTATCATACAATTTATCGATCCCATGTGACCATAATAGTTTTGCCTGTTTTAGTGCAGATGGAAATAGTATTTTTTATGGAGGACGGGATTCAGATAGAGGTTATGATTATAACAAGAATGTCTACAGAGAGCCCTATGCTGCACTGTGGAAAGTAAAAGCAGCTCCTAATTCAAAAAGTGAAATAGCCTTTAATGATGAAGGTCAATATGGTTCCAGCAGTTCCATTACTGACGGCAACATTGATTATTCTGGAAAATATATTGTATTTACCCGTAATAGTGAATTGATGTTTTATGACATTGATAATAAACGTTTGGGTTATAAGGTATTTATCAAGGGTATCCTCAATAACTTAACACCGTTAAAAGATAGAATTTATGTATGGGGAGATAAATATTTGAATTTATTAGATTTAGAAAATAGTCGATATACGGTTAAGAAGACAATTTTGGCAGGTACTCGGGCAGGTACTTATGGTTATAGCAAAATGGTATTATCGGAAGACGGTAAATATTTGGTAACGGGTGATGACGGTAATTTTGTGAATATATGGACTCCAACTACTTTAGAACCTATTCAACAATTGTCGGGACATACCGATCTATGCAGAACTTTTGTTTTTTGCAATAAGGATTCGATTCTAGTTACCGGCGGATACGATGGACAATTAAAAATTTGGGGATATCCTAAACCACCCAAAGACTCAATTCCCGTGATAACTGATGTGATATTTACCGAAAATAATGTGCCTGTTTCTATTAAAGATAGGGCAGTGGAATTGCAAACCACGATTACGGTAAGTGAGCCTGAATTTGATATTGAAATATGGGATCGTTCGGTAGTGGATGGAGATAGTATCTCGTTAAATTTAAATGGAAATTGGATTTTACAGGAGTATATGGTTGAAAAAGCCAAGTTAAAGATTCATGTAAAAATTGATCCTAAATATGCCAATAACTATTTGATATTATATGCGCATAATTTGGGTGAGATATCTCCCAATACAGCTGCCGTTCAAGTATTAGTGGGAGGTAAAGAATATAAACTCACCTTAACTTCTGATTTGAAAAAATCAGGTGCATTAAACTTTTCATACGTACCAAAGTAAATTGATGAATAGGTTTTGGGCAATTATAGGCATTCCCTTTTTTTTCCTAATGTTTGGGAATCCTGTCTATTTGCAAACAATCGATTGCGACCTTATTTATTTTGTAAACAGCTCTAAAATATATGCATACGACCCTGCGACACAAGATTATGATTATATCAACTTAAGCAGTCCCGACGGAGCAAGTGGACTTGGCATAGGAAGGGATTTATTCAATGATTCAGATCGATTAGTGTTTTTTTGTACTGTGGCAGAATATTTGTGTTACTATAATGGTTCCAAATGGATTAATACCAATCATTTGGCGAAATCGGTTAATTTGGGCGGTGGTGGCGATTATTGGTATATTTTGGATGGGATCGACTCGAAAGTATATAAATACAACGGCAAAGGAAATGCACTTGAATTTTTAGATTTTCCCAATTATGCAGGTCCTTTTGATTTGGTTGGTGATAACAAGGGTAATTTTTATATGATTTTTACCAAGATGAATAAGATGGTTCAATACGATTCTAACGGAAAAATTTTGAAACAATATAGAATTGAAGGTTTAAGTGGACAAACCTCAGGAGGTGGATTTGCTTATAGAAACAATAAAATTTATGGAAACTTTACCAGTAGTTCCATGATTGGTTCCTTTGAAGGGGGTGTTATTCGTTTTAAACCAACAGCAAAATTACCCTCCAGTGTGGATGACTTTGCTTCCTGTCCTTTAGAGGTTTTTGAGCCGGAAAAAGAAAAAGATACGCTTCAAAAAGATTCGGTCCCTGTTCTAAAGGCAGAGGATGTGGTTTTTACGGATGGAAATATTCCGGTTACGATTAAGGATAGAGAAGTAAAACTGCAAAGTACCATAACGGTAACAGCTGCAGAATTCGAGATCGAAATTTGGGATAAATCGGTGGCTGATGGCGATAGTATTTCACTTAACCTTAATGGGAAATGGATTCTAGAAAATTATGAAGTGGTGAAGAATAAGCTCCGAATGAAGGTGAGTATTAATCCTCAAAGTCCCAATAATTACCTGATTCTTTATGCCCATAATTTGGGAGAGATTTCGCCCAACACAGCCGCTGTAGCGGTGTTGATTGGTGGCCAAGAATATAAATTAACCCTTACCTCCGACCTTAAAACTTCTGGGGCTTTAAATTTTGTATATGAACCCAAATAGTATTCATATATTTGTAACAATGAAACCAATGCTTAGAACAATCCTTATAAGTTTGGCGGTATTTCTTGCCGTAAATAAACTTACCTCACAAAATATTAATTGTGACCATATTTATTGGATGGATGGGGATAGAATTATTGAATTTGATCCTACAGAGAAAACATATAAACCTATTGGTTTTGGATGCCCTTCTGGGTCATCCGGCCTAGCAGTTGCCCCTGATTTTAAGAAAAAGGAAAGGCTTACTTTTTATACTACCGTTGGGAGTTATTTATATGTGTTTGACGGAACTAAATGGGTGAATACCAATCATTATGTTACTTCAGTAAATATTGCGGGTGGTGGAGATTACCTGTATATTTTGGATGGAATTAATTCAAGGGTTTATAGATATGATGGAAAGGGAGATGCCACTTTACTGCTTGAACTTCCCGAAACATTTGCGGGCCCTTATGATTTAGTTTGTGATAAAAAGGGAAACTTTTATCTGATGCATACCAAGAAAAACAAACTGATACAATACGATTCTAAAGGCAATATTATTAAGGAATATGATTTAGCTGGTTTAAACAATCAGAATTCGGGAGGAGGATTTGCTTATAGGGATAATATCGTTTATGCAAATGTTTCCGGTGGATCAATAATTGGTGAGTTTAGGGATGGCAAAATTGTGTTTGCCAAAACAACCATTATGCCTAGCAGTATGAATGATTTTGCCAGCTGTCCGTTAGATGTTTTTGAGCCGGTGGAAAAAGATTCGGTGCCTGTAGATAATGATGTGATCTTTACGGATGGTAACGTTCCATTAAAAATAAAAAACCGTGATGTGGTTTTGCAGAATACCATTACGGTAAATTCAACGGAATTTGAAATTGAAATTTGGGACCAATCCATGCCAGATGGGGATAGCATTTCTTTGAATCTTAATGGTAAATGGATTTTAGAAAGCTATGAAGTGGTGAAGAATAAATTGAAACTAAAAGTGAAAATTAGTCCTAAAAATCCTAATAATTATTTGATTCTATATGCTCTTAATTTGGGTGAGTTTTCTCCAAATACAGCAGCTGTAGCAGTATTAGTAGGAGGCAAGGAATATAAGTTAACCTTGAAATCGGATATGAAAAGTTCCGGGGCCCTCAACTTTACGTATAAACCGGATTGACGACTCCACCATTCCTTCCTAATTATTATGTATTTTCGTTAGGATGAATATTGCTATTTCTTTAAAAATTCTTTTGTTTAAATACCTTCTGGGTATTTCGGCTTTAATGGTAGCTGGAAATTACGATTTAGTAGATTATGGTGTAAGGATGGGGCAAGGGCAGTTGTCGATCCTGGTAAAAAGTAAAAAAATTGACAAGTATTTAAATGATCCGGCTTATCCTGATTCGCTTAAACAAAAGATTTTGTTGATTCAGGAAATTAAAAAATTTACAGTGGATGAATTAGGGTTTCAGCCTTCTCCCAATTATAATAAACTTTACGACCAAAAAGGTAAACCCATGATGTATGTGGTTACCGGTTGTGAAAAATATGCCTTAAAACCCATGGTTTGGAAATTTCCAATTATTGGTAAAGTTACTTATAAAGGATTTTTTTCGGAGGAGGAAGCCAAAGATGAATCGGCCCGAATTGAAAAGCTCGGTTATGAATCCAGAATTAGAATTGTAAATGCATGGAGTACCTTGGGTTGGTTTAAGGATCCCATTATGAGTAGCATGTTATACGAACCCGTCGGTGATATTGCAGAAGTTATTATTCATGAACTTTCACATGGGACCATCTTTATGAAAAATGATGTGGATTTAAGTGAAAACTTGGCCAATTTTATTGGAGATAAAGGGGCTCATTTATTTTTGACTAAAAAATATGGAGAAAATTCTCCGGAATATAAAGAGTACGTTGAATCCGCCAGTGATTATGAAAAATACTCCATGCAT
>JBEIQI010000283.1:0-3583 GCA_040376605.1 Flavobacteriales bacterium
TATAAATCACTTTCCCAAGTACCTCTTCCGAATGTTCCAGCCCTAATTTTATTTGGCGCACCATAGTAAATTTCTAAATCCCGAACTATTACCCGAGGTAGACCAGCTAAATAAGGAGCCCAAGTTCCCGATACATTATCTCTAACAAAGACACCAATATCAGTTCCAACATATACAATATCAGTTGCTGAACCCAACTGATAAACAATACAATTGGCCGGTACATTTGGTAAACCTGTAGAATAATTGGTCCAGGATGTTCCCCCATTGGTTGTAATAAATACCTTATTAACTCCTGAATATCCTGAAAATGTTACCCATACTTTATTAGGATCTGTTGGGGAAATTTCAATATTGGATGGCATTGCACTTCCTGTAGGCAAAGTGCCTGTAACATTGGTCCAAGTGGATCCAGCATTGATGGATTTTGCTACAGCATTTTGTTTAATCGTATAAATAATTTGGTTATTAGAAGGGGCAATATCAAATTCTAGAATATTTCCTGTACCCGGAGGCGTTGCCCCAGTGGTAACCCAAGCACCACCGCCAACAGTTAAATTCGTAGATCGGTAAAGAGCAGCTCTTCCGCCTGCGTAAAATGTTCCGGCCGTTGTTGGATCCTGATGCCATGGGCTTAACCATTCAGCATTACCCTGACCAACTGGTAAACCTGTAAAACAATTGGTCCATGTACCTCCGCTATTAGCAGATCTTCTATACTCTCCGTAAACATATGATTCTAAAAAAACCGTATTACTCGTTCTATCAATAAAACAATCCATTCCATCACCACCGTAAACCTCAGTCCAAACACCGGCATTATATCTTACCGCCCCGTTATCCTGATGACCTGCAAACAAAATATTTACACTGGTGGGTGCTAATCCGATTCTATACTGCTGGGCAATTTGCATTTGAGTAGAAATATCGGTCCAAGCAGCTCCACTATTGGTCGTTCTCCATACTCCGCCGTCGTTTCCAGAATAAAATGAAGTTCCACTACCTGGTAAATAAATCAAATCATGTATATCTGCATGCACATATGGTACTCCCCCTCCACCGGTCCAATGAGCATTTAGAGCAAAAGAAGTACCTCCGTCGGTAGAACGCCAAATATTGATTCCTCCAATAACAACTTCAGATGCATTTGTTGGAGAAGCTGCTATTGCTAAATCATACCAACCTTGGCCTCCGGCATCACTTCCATTGGTATTATAACCCAAATAATTAGGAGCATTATCTCTTAAGGTAAAGGTGGTTCCGTTGTCCGTAGATCGATAAACACCGGTTAGACCATAGTTAGTATTATTAGCGGCTAACATATATACGTAACCGTTGTTTGCCGGAGTAACAGCTATTGCTAAACGACTAACGCCTGTTGGGACCCCACTGGTTATTTGTGTAAATGTCGAACCGCCATTGGTAGATTTCCAGAAGGTTGTTCCGCAAGTATAAACGGTTGTTGGGTCACCCGGACGAAACTCCATGTCCTTTAAATTTAAATTATTGGTGGATGCAACTTGTGGCCATGTGGTTCCACCATCAGTTGTTCTAAAAACACCATCATTAGTAGCGGCCAACAGAATTTGAGGATTCGTTGGATTTATTAACAAACGAGAAATGGTAAATCCATTATTCACAGCAAAAGCCAACCCTGTAGTATTCCAGGTAGCACCTCCATCCGTTGATTTTAAAACACCTACACTATAAGTATCCCCTGCCTCGCCATCTCCGGTTGCTAAATATAAGATTTGTGAGTTCGTTGGATCTATGGCAATATCCGTGCAACCAATAACCGCCAATTGATCGGTATTGGTAGTCCAATTCGTTCCTCCATTAGTAGTTTTCCATAATCCTCCAGCAGGAGAACCAGCGTACATTATATTTGAATTAGCCGGATCAAAACGAACGAAGTTAATTCTACCTGCACCTCCATTTACTGGAGAACCTGTTGGCCCCATTGGCGTCCAATTGGCTGCCCTGGTAGAAAGATCCTCCTCAATTTCTGGATGTTCTGCTAAATAAATATCGAATTCTTGGTAAGCTCTAGACGCATCTGTTACTTTTCCTTTAGGATAAACCCTGGGTGCCATAAAATCTTCCCATCTTTTAAACACTTTATAACCTTTTCCTTTGTCAGGTATAATGCCACTCCAGGCGCTATCAAATGCAGCTTTAGTGTCGTAAAAATTGGCATTAGGATCATGCATCATTTCAACCCATGACTGGGCATGATTTAATAATGTGCCGCTTAATGTAAAAACAGAAAGGAGTAGAAGGAATTTAAGCCTCATATAGTATTTTTAAGTAGATTCAAATATAATCGGAAACATATTAAAATTTAATTAAAACGCTATTATTTACAGTCGATTGAGATGTATTTTATATGAAATAAAATGTGAGATTTAACCTTGCACACCAAGACCTATGGCTGGCCATAACTTTGTCCAGGTTTGAAGTCACGAAGCAGTGAACCATCTGGGCGAGGCTCCCCGTTTTTGCTTACCGCGGTTTCACACCAGCGAGCCTTAGGCAAACATAAACGGGGTGAACCAAAATTATGATTGTTTAATACATGTTTAAAACATGTTTTCGCAATCTAAATAATAGTTAAGAACTAGAACCATATTTGCTATATATTTACCTTTGTACAAAATCTTAATAATCATAACTTAATTTATTGCTATGGCAGTTGAAATAACAGATGCAAACTTTGACGAATTGGTAAAGAATTCGAATAAACCCGTAATGCTTGATTTTTGGGCTGAATGGTGTGGACCTTGTAAAATGATTGGTCCATCAGTAGAAGAACTTTCTTCGGAATATGAAGGAAAAGCCTTAATTGGTAAGGTAAATGTTGACTTTAATGCTGAAGTAAGCAGTCGCTTTTTAATTAGAAATATTCCTACCATCCTTTTCTTAAAAAACGGAGAAGTGGTGGACAAACATGTAGGTGTAGCTCCTAAAAATGTTTTAGCCGCTAAACTTAATGCGCTTCTTTAAGGAGCCATTAACAAATCTATTTAAAAGGCTCGTTTTTTTCGCCTTCCTTATAACTAATGTATTTGCGCAACAGTTAAAAGGAATTATATACGACGAAAAAAACGAGCCTTTACCATTCGTTAATATTAGTATTGATGGCACAGGAATTGGTACATCGAGTAATTTATCGGGTGCCTATAACTTACCCTTAAAAAATGGCACCTATACACTAACCTTTAGATACGTTGGTTATAGTACGATAAAAAAGGAGGTTATCATTAATGGTTCCGATGTTGTTTTAGACGTGATTCTTGATCAACAACAAGTTGAGATTAAGCCTTATTATGTTACCGGAGGTGAAGATCCCGCCTATGGTATTATAAGATCAGCTCAAAAGAAAAGAAGATTTTATCTTGAGCAGGTTAAAAGTTACCAATATGATTCATATATAAAAGGTTCCGCATATTTGCGCAATGCACCGGAGAAGGTTCTTGGTAGGGAAGTTTTTCTCGATGGACTAGATTCGACCAGAAGTGGAATGATATATTTATCCGAATCAGTTAGCAAGGTTTACTTAAAAGGTAGGGATGAAAAAGAAATA
>JBEIQI010000189.1:0-6199 GCA_040376605.1 Flavobacteriales bacterium
CTCGAAAATGGGTACTTATCAGTTTTTAAACCGGGTGAGGCTGATTTATTGAATTCCCCAAAAGGAAAATTCAAATCCTTATTAGCGGAATATCCACTTTTTAATGAGAATGATCAATTAAAACATGGAGGTGAATTAGTGATTGAATCTTCACCATGCAAATTGGGTAATCATCTTTACCTAACCACAGGATCAGGTCATGTTTATGGTTATAATTTACAAACCCAAACGGTGGATTGGGATCTCTATTTAGGAGCTGATATGAATGGAACACCTGTGGTTACCGCAGATAGCTGTCTTTTGGTTACATTAGAAAAAGAATTTATCGCTGGGCAAGGAGGTGTTATGAAAATTGATCCTAAAAGGTCACCGGAGGAATCGGTTATCTGGTATTTTCCAACAGGCAATCAGGTTTTTGCCAATTGGGAGGGGGGAATTATTGGGTCACCAAGCATTAATGATCATTACCCTGGTCCTTTAAAAAAGGGGTTAGCTTGTATAACTGCACTCGACGGGAATTTGTATTTATTAGATCATACACAAACCCATGATAGTTTAAAAGTAAAGGGGCCGGATTCCATTCATGATTATCCAACTCCGGTGGTTTTAGATCAGCAATTGATTGGATCATCTATTTCAACTCCCATTTTTGTAGGTAATAAAATATGTGCAGCCAGTTATTCAAAGATTTGTATTTTTGAGATATCGGAACATTATCAATTACAGTTATTAGCCATGTTTAAAGGTGTTTTTGAAGCCACTCCAACAGCCTATCATGGAATGGTTTTTATTGCTGCAAAAAATGGATTTTTATACTGCCTTGGAAAGAACTCATGAGTGAATTAGAAATAAAAGTCGTATTAAAAAAATATTATCCCAATTTCGAGGCAGGTCTTGTTGACGAGATTGCTTCAATTGCATCCATTAAAAATTTAGCGGATGGGGATGTTATCATGCGAACCGGACAATATATTAAATCCACTGTTTTGGTTATTGAAGGGGCTATTAAAGTGTATAGAGAAGGTGCAGAAGGGGAGGAGTATTTTATGTATGAAATTGAAGCAGGGGGCGCCTGTGCTTTATCTATTATTTGTGCAGCCAGATCGTTAACCAGCGAGTTAAAAGGGGTGGTGTCTCGTCCTTCAAGAGTAATATTGATTCCTACCGAAAAGTTAGATGAGTTGACCCATAAATACAAAACCTGGTATCAGTTTGTACTAGAAACTTATCGCAAAAGATTTGAAGAGCTTATTCAAGTGGTTGAAAACATTGCTTTTAAAAACATGGATGAAAGATTGGAATTTTATCTTCAGGAAAAAGCTAAAAGCTATCAAACCAGGTCAATTGAAATTACTCATCAGGAAATAGCTCATGATCTCAACTCTTCACGTGAAGTAATATCCAGGTTATTAAAAAAGATGGAAAATATGGGAATGGTTAAATTAGAGAGAAGCCATATTCAATTGCTTAAATAGTTTCTCTGTAACATAAGTTACCGTATTTGTTCAAATATACTTTCACCTTTGTAATCGTTATTGATAAAAAATGAGTGAAATTATTGGATATTTTCTTGCCTTGGTTATTGGCTTATTATTAGGTCTTTTGGGTGGAGGTGGGGCTATTTTAACCATACCGGTATTGGTTTATTTATTTCAAGTATCACCCATTTTGGCCACTACTTACTCATTGTTTATTGTTGGGTTGAGCTCTGGTATTGGAGCTCTTAAAAACATAAAAAATCAGATCTCTTTTAGGTATATTTTGTTATTCGGTATTCCTTCTACGGTGGCCATTTTGGTGGTAAGAAATTTTTTAATGCCTATTATTCCTGAAACGATAATTTCAAGTTCCCAATTCACCCTAACAAAGGATCAATTGATTATGTCATTTTTTGCTTTGCTGATGTTAGTATCCAGTATTCTTATGCTGATAAAAAGGAAAATAGCTGCTGTTGAAGGTAAACCTTCTGCATGGTGGACCTTTGTTATTGCAGGATATTTGGAAGGTTTCATTACAGGGATTGTTGGAGCGGGTGGTGGATTTATTATTGTTCCAATACTAGTTTTTTTAGGGAAGCTGGATATGAAAAGAGCGATTTCTGCATCTTTGTTAATTATAGCCCTAAAATCAATCATTAGTTTTTTTATTAGTAAACAATTGGGCGAAGTAAATTGGATGTTTTTGTCCATCTTTACCGCAATAGCCATTGTGGGATTATTTATAGGAACTTTTATTAGCAAAAAAACGAATACCCAAAAACTTAAAATTCTTTTTGGAGTTTTTCTTATTTTAATGAGTCTCTTTATAATTGTTAAAGAGTTCGTGATTCAATAGACTAAGGTGACCAATGTCACTTTTTAAAGGTATTCAACCATCTAACTTTGTATCATTAAATAAATCAAATATGAAAATAGAACAAATTTATACGGGATGTTTGGCTCAAGGAGCATATTATATTGAATCCAATGGAGAGGTAGCCATTATAGATCCTTTGCGTGAAACGGATTCATATATCGAAAGGGCAGAAAAGGACGGGGCAAAAATTAAATATATTTTAGAAACACATTTCCATGCGGATTTTGTTTCCGGACATTTAGATTTATATGCCAAAACAGGTGCTAACATTGTTTATGGACCTACTGCCAAACCTAACTTTGATGCTCATATTGCCACAGATAACGAATTACTTAAGTTAGGTAATATTAGTATTAAGGTACTACATACTCCAGGTCATACAATGGAATCAACCTGTTATTTATTGATTGACGAAAACGGTAAAGAGGTAGCCTGTTTTACTGGTGATACGTTATTTATTGGGGATGTTGGCAGACCTGATCTTGCCCAAAAAGGCGACATTACGCAAGAAGTTTTAGCCGGTTATTTATTCGATTCGTTAAGAAATAAAATCATGGTATTAAATGATGAGGTGATTATTTATCCTGGTCATGGAGCTGGTTCTGCTTGTGGAAAAAAAATGAGTACAGAAACAACCGATACCCTGGGGCAGCAAAAGAAATTTAATTACGCCTTACGCGAAAGCATGACCAGAGAGAATTTTATAAAAGAAGTAACCGATGGATTAGTTCCACCTCCTGCTTATTTCCCGGAAAATGTGAGACTCAATAAACAGGGGTACGAAAGTTTTGAGGTGGTAAAAAATAGGGGACTTAAATCATTAAATCCGGAAGCATTTGAATTGGTTGCGAATGAAGTGGAAGCGTTAATTTTGGATACACGAAATGCTGAGGAATTTACCAAAGGATTTATTCCAAATTCAATTAATATTGGGATTGATGGTAGTTTCGCTCAATGGGCCGGAGCCTTAATCCCTGATATTAAACAAGCGATATTAATTATTACCCCAAAAGGTAGGGAGGAAGAGGTAATTACCAGATTAGCCAGAGTAGGCTACGACAATACCATTGGATATTTAGAAGGTGGTTTTGAAGCATGGTTGCATGCACATAAGGAATTAGATGGTATTGATTGTATCGATGCAGAGCAACTTGCTTATATGTTGGATAAAAGTTCGGATATTGAGGTAGTGGATGTTCGAAAAATAAGTGAATATGATACACAACATTATACAGAGGCCATTCATGCCCCTTTGGATTTTGTGAATGATTCTATGATTAAACTAAATAAGGAGAAACCTTATTATGTGCATTGTGCAGCAGGTTATAGATCTGTTATTTTTATTTCGATTCTTAAAGCTCGTGGATATAAACATTTAATCAATGTAACCGGTGGATTTAATGCTATGAAGGCATCGGGTAAATTCAAATTATCGGAATTCGCCGTACAGCAAACAGACTTGTAGTTTTTAAAGTTGATTGGTTGGTTTAAGATCACCCCTTTTGAGGTTCTGCCTTATATTGGGGTGATTTTTTCATGAAGATAACCAATCCGGATTTTCCTCAACGGCAGTACCCACAACTACCATGGTGGCTCCTGCATTCCATGCCAGTTCAACCCCAGCCTTGGATTTAATTCCGCCTCCAATAATTAATGGTATATCGATGGACTTGGCTACTTGTTCAATCATCTCCATGCTTACTTCTTGTTCGGCACCACTTCCACTTTCCATATATATACATTTTAATCCCAGCATTTCACCCGCCATGGCTGTTGCGGATGCAATATCCGATTTATTATGAGGGATTGGAACCGTATTACTAATATATTCTACAGAAGTGGGTGTTCCAGAATTTACTAACATATATCCGCATGCAACAACTTCAATTCCCGATTTCTTTAAAATAGGGGCACTTAATACATGCTTGCCTATTAATAAATCTGCATTTCTTCCGGATATAAGGGATAGAAATAAAATAGCATCCGCAAACGGGGAGGTTTGTGTAACATCTCCTGGAAAAATGACTACAGGACCCGAATAGTTTTTTTTGATTCTTTGAATGGTTTCATCCATGCTTCCATTGCTTATTAAACTGCCACCCACCAACAATACATCCACCTTTTTCTCGGCTGCTAAAACGGTCATTCTATCCAGTTCTTTGGTTTTATCCGGATCAACAAGGATGGCCAATAACTTTTGGTTCTGCGACTTTGCGTCAATAAGTATTTCTAAAAAGGACCTTTTCATAAATCGAGGTGAAGATAACATTTTCCTTAGATTTGGCCATCGCTTTTACTGAGGATGGATAAGTAAATAACACGTTTCATGTCACCAAACCTTTCCATGAGTCTATATCTACTTTGTACTCATGATTTCAGTATAAACTGAAAACTTTTTGATGGGATTTCCATTCTCTTTTCTATTTTTGACGAAATCTATATCCATGAAATACGCAATTCTACTATCGATCTCTTCCATTTTCTTTATGGTTTCCTGCGGGAAAAAGGGAGGATCAGCCACCAATGCTGGATCCAGTGATTCCACAAAATGGGAAAATGTAAAAATTGATAGTTTTGCCTTTGAGGTAGATACCTTTCATATTATTGAAAAGGAAACGAAATGTAATGAAAAGGAAGGCGAATGTTCAATATGCGATATTTATTACGAAAAAATCAAAAATCCTTTAATGCCGGTTCATGATTCTATCAACATGTATATTGATAGCTTAATGTTTCATGCATTAGGTGATATATCTTCATCTTCGTTGGGGATGGATTTTAAGAAAAGAGCTAAGGAATTTATTACTCAAAGTCAGGATCCAGAATATGGTCCTTATGGTTCTTGGGATTGGACCCATAGTACCTCAATTACAAGACCCGTTCAAGAAATTATTTCGGTTGGCTCTTCTTGGGGAGGTTATACTGGTGGGGCTCATGGCAGTTTTCTGATGGAAACTACGAATTTCTTTACCAATAGCGGAAAAATAGTCCGTATGGCCGATTTATTTACCGACTTAAATGCAGTAAATAAAATCGCTTTGGTATATTTTAAAAAGGATAATGAATTAAGCCCAGAAATGGATTTAATTGATCAGGGCTATGATTTTTCGGATGAAGATTTTAAACTAAATGAGAATTTTGATATTACTACTGAAAGTATTTACTGGCAGTATAATTCTTATGAAATCGCTCCTTATAGCATGGGTGCACCTTCTGTGAAAGTTCCAATGAAAGATTTGGAAAAATATTTGAAAGTGAAATTTACTGAGGTGGTGATTAAATAGGGACTTCTTTTTTTTAAGGATTTCTATTTTAATCCTTCTACAAAATACATATTCATTTCACCCTTATTTTTGGCCTCTACTTTACCTCTAAAGGTACATTCTACTTGTTTTTGAATGATTTGATAGGTGGTTTCTGAAATATTGATTTTTCCAGGCTCTGAAGAGCTTTCCATTCGTGCCGCGGTATTTACATTATCACCCCAAATATCAAACGAAAATTTAGATTCGCCAATAATTCCTGCCACTGCACTACCGCTGTGGATTCCAATTCTAATATGCCAGGCGTCTTTCCCTTTAGCGGATCTTTCCTCAAACATCAATTCAACCGCATCCCTAATATCTATAGCTGCTTTAATCATTCGAATGGCATGGTCTTCTCTTTCCTGCGGAATTCCCGAAACACACATATAGGCATCGCCGATGGTTTTAAGTTTTTCTAATTCGTATTTTTCAATAATTCGATCGAATACTGTAAAATATTCATCTAAATCTCTCACCAGTTGAATGGGCGTAAGTTTCTCCGCCGTTTTGGTAAATTCAAAAAAGTCGGTAAACATCAC
>JBEIQI010000252.1:0-4375 GCA_040376605.1 Flavobacteriales bacterium
CCGCTGCTATTTAATTTAATTTGGAGAAAATAATTTCTGCTAATTCATCATTAGCTGCTTTTACCACAATATCAATTAATTCGGTTTTTGACTTTCTATCCTTTTCGGCGGTAAAACGAGTTCTCCATTTATTAAGTTCGTTTTGACTTACATATCCCATAGTTGGATACAAATCATTATAATCCCCATCGTAACGAGCATATTTTACTTTACTAATCACACTTTTTGTAACCACATCATTATAAACCATGGTACCAGTTACCGGATCGAAAATTCTAATTTTTACATAAATAGCATACTTCACCCCTTCTTCTACTTCTTTATATTTTACTTCGCGCCATTGATAGTTAGTGGTTTGTCCATAATAAGGATCCCAATAAACCACTCTCTCCCTAGCATAAGCTATTTGAAAATTCTCGGTATTGGTTAACGGTTCTTCATCTAAATCAGTTACTGACATTACAACTGCTTTGGAGGCCGTCATGGTTTTCGATACCTGAATGATGCTTGCATCATCGTAAGGGGGTTGAGAATTTTTACTGGCTTTTATCAATTCATTTTGAACCATGGTTTCATCGCCAATAGTTAACAATGAACTTTGCATGTCGAATAATTTTTTCTCGATGGCTTTATAAATTAAACGATCGATACCCATTTCTCTCGATTTATTTTCAATGGGAAACAGCGCCAGATATTGTTTAGGTAACTTTTCCAGATCCGATAAAAAAGTATTGGTTTCTCTATAACCCGGATATATTTTATTCACCTTATTAAAATATTGTATGGCAATTAATTTCTGACCCTTGTTATAGGCATTTTGACCGTTCATATAAATCGGATCAACTTCTAATGATCTTTCCAATGCTTGTAAACCTTCATAACCGGGATCGTTGTTTCGCAATTCATCAATTTTATTTTTAGCCTCTCCATAATCAGCCCTGCTAATAGCATTTGCAGCATCCAAATAAAGATTCTTTAAGTATTGCTCCTGAGCACTAGCATATAAGGTTTTGGCATCTTCTGGGAAATCCAATTCAATACCTCTGCTTTTTACGTTGTTATAATATTTTTCGGTCTTTTTATATTGGTCAACGGCATCTTTATATTGCCCGGCATCATAGGAGGATTGCATATCCCCTAACAATTCATCTAATAATTTTTGACCAGTCTTTTTGAACCCCTTTTTTGCATCCCTATTATTTGGATCAATGCTATAGGCTTCGGCATAATTAGCTACTGCATTGTCATAGTCCTTTTCCCTTTCATATTTCTGAGCCTCTTTGATATAATATTTGGGGCCTTTGCATGAATATGCCAAAAGAGCTAGGATGATAAATAAATAGGTAAATCTTTTCATTGAATGGGATTTGCTTCTTTTCATACTTCAATTACTTTGCCAAAGTTAACCACCTGCTTTTTTGGCCTGATAACCTTGATCGGCCAATATTTTGAGAATTTTATCTCTATGTTCACCTTGTATTATTATTTCTCCATCTTTTACAGAACCTCCTACCCCACATTTGGTTTTAAGCAATTTAGCCAATTCTTCTAGTTTAGCTTCTGGGCCTATAAACCCCTTAACAATTGAAACCGTTTTACCTCCTCTTGAATTTTTCTCCAGCCAAACCGTTAATACCTGACCTTTGGTATTTTCAGAGGCAACTGCCTCATCCTCATCTGGCTCAGGTTTAAAATCCTTATTCGTGGAGTAAACGACATTCCCTTTGAAATTTTTATTAAATTTGTTCATACTAATACCCAAGTATTATGAAAAAATTATTGGCCTTACTCGCCATTCTAGCGGCTAATATAATGGTATATTCTCAAATTACCGTTACTAATGACTCGCCAACCAACTTAGTTCAAAACGTACTTTTAGGTGGAGGTATTGTGGCATCAAGCATCACGTCACAAGGCAATCCTGACCAGTTTTCTTCCTTTACTGCATTACCAGGAACGCCTATCGACTTTTCAAGCGGTTTGGTTATTTCAACCTTTGGAATGACTGCTCCGGATTGTTTGCAACAAGGAGGAAGTGGTTATTTTGGAGCTGGAACCCCTGGAGACGCTGATTTAACAGCTACTGCTGGTTTACCTACTTATAATGCAGCTTGGATTCAATTCGACTTTATACCTACCGGAGATACCCTTAAATTTGATTATATTTTTGCTTCTACCGAATATAACAACTATGTTAATTCATCTTTTAATGATGTATTTGCCTTTTATTTATCAGGCCCCAATCCAATGGGTGGAAGTTATGTTAATGAGAACGTAGCCCTTATACCCGGAACTTCGTTGCCCGTAACTATTAATAACCTAAACAACGGGCAATCTGGTGGATGCAGCGCAGGGCCTTGCGAATATTGTTCCTTTTATATTGATAATTGTAGCGCACCTGCCAATAGCCCGGTTACCGGAGGTTATACCACTGATTTAAGAGTGGTTGCGCCTGTTTATGCTTGCAGCACCTATACCATTAAAATGGGAATTGCCGACGTATCTGATGGAGCCCTTAATTCATTTGTAATGCTAAAAGAAGGAAGTTTTGCAAGTAATCAGGTTGGTTTATCAGGAGGCGTAAATTTTGGACCTGCTGATACCCTATTGGTAGAAGATTGTAACTTGGGTATTATCACTTTTATTAGAACTGATACCACCACAGCAGACACCATTTTCTTTAATGTAGCAGGTACCGCCACCATGGGTGCCGATTATACCAATTTACCTCCGGAAATTATTTTCCCCGTAGGTGTAGATACGGTTCAATTGGTAGTTGATCCATTTAATGATTTTACCAGTGAAGGTCCAGAAAGTATTATCCTTACCATTAATACCGAAATTTGTGGGAACCCCACCGCCATTTTTAATTATTGGATTTTAGATATTGATAGTTTACAAGCCACTTTAATTCCGGATACAGCCATTTGTGCAGGCTCATCGGTATTATTTAATGCCACCCCATCGGGCGGAATTGGTTTATATACCGGCATAGGATGGGATAATCCAGGGGGAGGTACCTTTGGAGATTCTACCTCTGTAAATGTTACCCAGCCAGGGTATTATGTATATCATTTTAGTGATTTTTGCGTAGGAACTCCCTTTACGGATTCTGTTAGAATTGATGTATTTCCAGTGCCTACAATAGCCTTACCCGATCAGGATATTTGTTCACTAGTAGGCGAACCTATTGGACCCAGTGGTACCTTAAGTGGATTTAATTACCAATGGTCGCCACCCATAAATTTAGATCAAACCGATATTACCAATCCCCTATTTAATGGAACCAATCCGGGTCCGGGCGATTTGCAATTTACCTATACCCTAACGGTTGACTCTGCCGGCTTTGCCTGTTACGAAGATTCGTTAACCATCACCTTGCACCCTACCCCTATAGTTGATTTAGGAAATGATACCACCTCTTTTTGCGAAAATAGTTCGGTAATTTTAAATGCAGGAAATCCTGGATATGATTATCTGTGGAATACTGCAGCAACTTCACAAACCATTACGGTGAATACACCAGGCATTTATGGAGTATTAATTACCTCTCCATTTAATTGTATTGATGCCGATAGCATTGTAGTTGGAGTAGATTCATTACCCCATTTTCAAATTAACGATGTAACCGTTTGCGAAGGAGATTCTGCTGTACTTTGGGTGCATGCCAACGAAGGAACTTCCTTTTTATGGAGTACCCTGGAGACAGATACCATGATATTTACATTTACCCCCGGCTATTATAATTTAGCGGTTACCAATAGTTGCGGAACCACCGTAGATACGGCCCAGGTAACCTTTTTACCGGATATCTCCAATGTACCTATTCCTAACGTATTAACCCCCAATGGAGATGGTATAAACGATGAATACATCATCCCCATTTTATCCGAAGCTATTTCTTTCCGCTTAGATTTCTTTGATCGTTGGGGAGCTTTGTTACATACCCAAACCGATATTAATGATTGGTGGAAAGGAACCGGACAGGGAGATAATATTGTACCACCAGGTACCTACTATGTTATCATCAGTTATTTTGATTGTCAAAATATAGAAACGGTAAAAACGGAATTCATAAGTGTATTTTACTAAAAACGAAAAGACCGAATAAATTCGGTCTTTTTTTTTGCAACTCCACCTTCGCTCTGCTTCGGTGGATCGGGCTTTTTCGGGCTTCGCTTCGCTACGGCTTTTTGCCCGCAAGCTGGGCAAAAGAGCTTCCCCTTTCAATCCCTGTTGCTTTGTTACCAATGATTTATTTAATTTCGAATTAAAATATAAACCCAATTAAAAAAATAATCAACACCTGTTTTTTCCTATTTATTCAAGTAGGTATATTACTTGCACAAGGTCCCGTTTCTAAAGCCAGTAATGA
>JBEIQI010000076.1:0-11640 GCA_040376605.1 Flavobacteriales bacterium
AGGTCATCCCAACGCCACCTGATAGCACACTTTATTTTATTTTCCTTGAACGTATTTGGTAAGGTCATCCTTACTGCTGGAGAATGAAAATAAATCGTTCACCAAATAATAATTAGATTTATCAATACAATAATCATAAGCATATTTAGCTAATTCTAATTTCGAACTTTCGAAGTCGAACAGACCTAATATTTCCTTAATTTGATTCACAGTAAAACATTTTTTTGCAGATATAGCTTGCTTAGCAACGGTCAATTTGCTATTATCGAATGATGAATTGTTGATGGTGTTTTTGATATCCTTCATTTCATCAGAACTAACTACACAAGTATTATTAGTGGTAATAATCGTTGTGGTAGTTGTATTTCCTTTTAAGAAATTAGCGAAATCCAGTTTATAGTTGGTAGATGGCAATAATTGATCAGCCATTCCATAATTCCCGCGGTCGTATGCTCTTAAATAACCAGATTTTAAAATATCCAATCTGGAACTTTCGAAAGTTACGATGCTGGTTAATTTCATGATTTGAGCAGTGCTTAAACAATTGGCATTAATAAAATCTTTAATGGCAATTACCTTAGCATTTTCGGCCAACTTACTCAATTTATAGCTGGTATAGGTTGAATAAAATGAATTTTCGTCTATTGGATAATTACAACCTGTAATGCCAAAATAACCGGTATAATTAGGATAAGCATAGATGGGATAATCGGCAACAACAGTAGTAGTAACGTTGTTATAGTTAAAGTTTTGACCTCTCTGAGCAATTACATAATCATGTAATCTGAATACGGTAGAGAAATAAGCAAATGCATCATATACGTCGTAGAAGTTTTCTTTGTCTACTGTATTTCTATAAGCGGCTTTGGCAAACTCTAATTTATCCTGATCAGCAAAAAATAACATGGTGGTTTGTTTTACCTGACTTGCACTTAAGCAATTGGTATTGGCCATGTTGATGGCATAATTAAGTTTAGAGGTGGCATTCACCGTAGCGCTGATATTGCCATATTCTCTTTGAAATGAAGTATTGCTTAATGGCACAGAACATGCAGCCTGCGAAAATCCGCTGCTCAACATCAATACTGCTGCAAATAGTAAAAGTAAACGTTTCATAACCTAGTAGTTAATTGGTTTATATGTTTTGGATTATTTCAATATACATGCCAAAGTTATTTATAAAATATTTGCAGAATCAATAGAATCAGCTAATTAAGAATAAAATAGCTTTTTGTATAGATAAAGTATAGATGGTTTTGGAGAATTTGAAATAGGTTATTGGTTTTCTTTCCAGGTTTTATATCCGGAGTCTTGTACTTTGCGGTCGGCCGGAATTTCTCGCAATGGTTCCACCTCTTTGAGACCGTTGAAACAATCTTTAGGTAATTGCTGGTAAATTTTAGTTCCTTCGGTTTTCCATTCAATCATTTCATCACTCACGTCTTTTATAATTTTTGCCGGATTTCCCACCAATACTTTTCTTGGTTCCACTTTCATTTCGGCCGGAACAAAACAAAGAGCCCCTACAATACATTCTGCACCAAGCAAAACATTGTCCATAACCACTGCATTCATTCCTATTAAACAGTTTTCCCCTATGTCGGCCCCATGAATGATGGCTCCATGTCCTATATGGGCATTTTTTCTAAGATATACAGTAGTCCCCGGAAACATATGAATGGTGCAGTTTTCTTGCACATTACAACCATCTTCAATAATAATTTGGCCCCAATCTCCTCTAATGGCGACACCCGGACCAATATATACATTCGCTCCAATGATTACATTGCCCGTTACAGTGGCTTGAGGGTGAACAAAGGAGGAAATATCCACTACCGGAACGTAGCCATTAAATTCGTAAATCATAGGTCAAATTTTTGATTGTATTTAACTATTCAAAAGTAGTAGAATATCCCCATGCCAGGAAACCTCACTAATATATTGCTTAAATTTGCAGCTAAACCACCTAAAAATGCATCATAGTATTATAGACTTTAAGCATCTTAATATGTCGAGACATTTCAAAACATTAATTGTTATTATTTCCATTCTCCTTTGGTCACAAGGATTCAATTATTCTCAGGTTACTACCAATGGCGGATTAACCCCAACTCAATTGGTGAACAACGTACTTTTGGGAGGTGGAATTACGGCCAGTAATATTACCTATACCGGCTATGCCAACGGAATTTCAGAATTTACTATAGGAGCACCCATTGCCAACTTCGGTATGGCTGGAGGGGTTTATTTAACTACCGGTTCTTATTTAGCCAACGATCCATTAGGGTTTGGGGGTGGACAAGATGGTCCGGGCGGCCCGTCCTCTAATTTTCAAAGTGTTGGCAGTGGGGTATTTGGAGCTTCCGGTGATCCGGATTTGGATATCATGCTTCAAACGCTAACCAATGATCCTTTTGCTCAAACCAATGATGCGGCGGTACTTGAATTCGATTTTGTGCCTCAAAGTGATACGGTAAAATTCAGGTATCGTTTTGGTTCCGAAGAGTATAACGATTTTGTGAGTCAAGGTGGATTTGGAGGAGTAAATGATGTTTTTGGATTTTATTTAACCGGGGTTTCTACTCCATTAGCTCAAACCAATATTGCCTTGCTACCTGGTACCACCACTCCGGTGAGTATTTTTACCGTTAATAATGGTTATTCGATGCAGGGAGTTCCATCCAGCGGTCCATGCACCAATTGTGCTTATTATGTAGATAATGAAACAGGTGTTATCAATGTGGCTTACGATGGGATGACAACCGTTTTAACGGCCGTTTATCCTGTAATTTGTGGAGAAACCTATCATATTAAAATTGCTATTGCCGATGCAAGTGACAATGCATTTGATTCTGGCGTGTTTTTAGAAGCAGGATCTTTTAGCAGTGCAGGTGGAGTAAATATTTCATCCAATGTAAACTGGAGTACCAACGATACCATACTTTATGAAGGCTGTACTGGGGCTGATATTACTTTTACTCGTTTTGGAGATATTAGTCAGGTCGCAAATATGACTTATACCCTAACGGGTTCTGCTACAACTGGAGCGGATTATGCAGGCTTAAATGGGATTCTTGATTTTGCTGCCAACCAGGATTCGGTAACTGTTCCAGTAACGGCCATTATGGATGGAATTCCTGAAGGAATGGAAACCATTACCATTACTGTAACCAATAATACTTCCTGTGGTGGATCTCAAACCAGCACCTATACCTTGTACATCAACGAACCACCTGCAGTTACGGTTGATGCGGGTGCAGATCAAACCTTGGATTGTACTACTTTATTAAATGGTGCTGCTTTAATGGCCCAAGGAAATGGTGGAATAGCTCCACTTACTTATCAATGGCAAGGTGGACCTGCATCCGCAGCGAATGTAGTTTTTACAGCGGGCTATCAATATGTAACGGTTACTGATTTCTGCGGACAAACAGCTGCCGATTCTTTAAATATTACCGTTATTAATGCCAATGCCTTATTTGTAGTTGCCTCTAATGATACCACGATATGTCAAGGCTCTATGGTGAATCTAACTTCACAGGCTATTGGAGGTAATGGTGCCATTAGTTATTTATGGAGTAATGCCAGTCAACAACAAAATATTTCGGTGATACCAATTGTTACCACTACATATACCGTAACGGTTACGGATGCATGTGGCATTAGTTCGAATACCACTGTTTTGGTAGACGTTGACCCGGTAAATGCTTCTTTTATTCACGGATTTACGGCTGTGGATGGTGAAGTTACCTTGGTGAATAATTCCATACCACCTGGAGCTACCTATTATTGGGACTTTGGGGATGGTAGCACTTCAATTGAATCCGATCCACAACATACATATGTTGTAGCTGGTACGTATCAAATCATGTTGGTGGTAACAAATCCTAATGGATGTATTGATACTTCCATTCATGAAGTGGTGGTGTATGCCGACTCATATATTTATATACCTAATTCATTTACGCCAGGTAATGAAGATGGATTAAATGATATTTTTAAAGTATATGGTATGGGAAATTCAAATGCCAGTTTAAAAATATATAACCGTTGGGGACAAGAGCTACATGCTGATTCAGAAGGCGAATTAACCTGGAATGGAACTAAAACCGATAAAACATTGTATCCACAAGGTGTTTATGCATTTAGAGTGGATTATACAGATGGACAAGGTAAAGAAAAGGTTATTTACGGTCATGTTAATCTGATTCGCTAAAATTTCCACTACCAACTTTCAGTTATTAACGTACAGCACAAATGGAGGAAGTTGAAAGCCAGTTCAACTGTGATGTAGTTTTGCGCTGAATCACTATCTTTAGGCTGTGATCGGTAAATTTATTCGTAAATATCCTATGCTTATACTGGTAATGGTATTGGCATGTATAATTCGATTGTTTGCTGCTTATCTACAATCTTTTTCCAATGACGAATTAAGTGCCATTTACCGATTACAATTCAACAACTTTTCGGATTTATTGAATTGGGGAATTAAAATGGATGGACATCCGGCATTCGTTCAATTGTTTTTATATTATTATACCCCTTGGGTTCCCAAATCCGAATTATGGATTCGTTTACCTTTTGTTTTAGCAAGTACTCTTTCGTTGGGTTATATATTTTTTTCGATTAAAAAATTATCCGGTGAATTTGCTGCTTATATGGTGCTCATTATTTTGGCGTTTTCGGGGTTCAGTATTCAACTGGGCTACTTTGCCCGACCTTATGCATTTGGAATTTTATTTTCATCCGCTGCGGCTTATTATTGGATTAAAATATTTATTGATCAATCTAAAGCACCTATGTATTTACTGGCTTTCCTCATTTTTTCGATGCTGGCTTCTTTTACTCATTATTTTGCCTTGCTTGAAATAGTCTTGTTGGGATTAGCTGCATTTATTTTTGCCCCTCCACGGTTATGGTGGAAAATAATTTTAGTGGGAGTAATTACTCTTGTGGCTTTTATTCCACATTATTTTATTACGGCTTTTCAAATGAATGTAGGAGGTATTGGAGGTTGGTTGGGCAAACCCAACAACTATTTTATCATAGATTTATTATTCGAATATTTTGATAGATCTGCATGGATTATCGCTGCTATTGTTTTTGTTTGTTTACTAAAGATTATAATAGCACCTGTTTTGTCAAATATGAGAAATACTTTTCTTATGCTATTTTTATCGATCATCCCATTTTCTATTTTATTCATCTATTCTATCAAGATTAATTCGGTATTACAGTTTTCGGCATGTTATTTTTTAATGCCCTTTTTATTGGGGGCTTTCTTTTCATTTTTTGAAACAGGAAACTCAATGAATAAATATTTAAACTATGCTTATATACCTGTTTTTATTACATTTTTAATTAGTTCCTTATTTGTAAATAATGTATTTGCACCCATTCACTTTGCTGAATTCAAAAAAATTGCTCAGTATATCGAAAAACATGAATCAGATTCGGTAACTACGGTGGTAGCGGTTAATAATCCTTTTTATATCGATTATTATTTGACGAATAAAAAGCCTGATTTATATATAACGGATATGGGTGATCAACTCAGCTTCTTTAAAAAATATGTGGATACTTGCACAACCACAGATTTTCTTTATGCCTTTGCCAATCAACGGAGTAATATTGAAATTCCGGTGATTATTGAACATAGATTTCCGATAAATGTAAAAATTGACCGTTACCTCAACAGCGAATTATATCATTTTTCCACACTACAAAAAAATGCAGGTACCGATCGTTACAGGTATTCTCCGGCCAGATTTATCTACAATACAGGGCGCAAGTGCTTTCAGGATATGGTGAATGAAAAGTCAAATAATCCGGTTTCGGAAATTTTGTTGAAGCCGGAGGATATGTACAGTCCGGCCCTGGATATTTCATTAACCGATTATCCTTTAAAATATTACCATAGAATCATTGCATCGGCTGATATATGGATGGATGATTTTTGTGATCTTGAAATGGTTATTTCTATTGAAGAAAAGGGCAAACCGGTTTTTTGGCGATCCCGAAAACTATCTTACCAATATGCACCGGTGGATACAAACACATTGGATAGTGCCATAAGTTTGGTGGAACCAGAGTTTAGCCATTCTTATTTTTTGGCCATGGGAGAAAGTCTGGAGGATCCCCAAATTGATCTTAAAAATCACCGATTAAAAATTTATATCATGAATCCAAACCAATGCAGCTGCATGATTCAGGATTTTAGTATCTGGCTTACAAATGGTAATTATTTAACCACAGGATATTCACAATAATCTTTAAATTTGGCAGTTATTATCGCGTTATGAAGAACCTGATTTTACTCATTACCTGGTTAGGCGTTTTAAACCTTGTTTCGGCACAGGTGGGGATAGGGCAGTGGGAAACCTTTCAAACCTATGGAAATGGTACCTCTGTAGCCATTAATGGTACGCAAGTTTTTTGTGGAACACAAGAAGGTTTATATTCTTATAATTATAGTTCTAACGAGTTTGCAGAATTTACCAAACCAAGCGGTTATGTTGGTTTAGGAGTTACGGCTGTTGGTTATTCACCTAAATCAAATACAACCATTGTGGCCTATGATGATGCGAATTTGGATTTATTAAAGAACGGTGAAATTGTCAATCTTCCACAAATAAAAAATTATAGTTTAACCGGTGATAAAAAGATATATAACATTACCATAGCTGGTGATAGTGCTATTTTAAGTTGTGGATTTGGGGTAGTGGTGGTAGATATCAAGCAGGAAATTATAAAAACGGATGTAAAGTTTAGTGATGATTTAGCCTTTGCGGGAGAGGTTTGTTATGATGCAGCCATCATGGGAGGATACTATTATTTTGCCACCTCACAGGGAGTATATAAAGTGCTTTATACTTCTAATATTAAAGATCTTTCTAATTGGAATTTAGTTAGCGGTCTTCCTGCTGGAAGCTATAATACCCTGGCAACTCATAATGGAACGCTGTATTTAAATTATTCCAATTACCTCACGAATGCTTTAGATAACTCCGATACTTTATATACCTATAATGGTGTTTCAGCGGCAGTTTACCAACCTGGTTGGTTGGTAAGGATTAATGATATTGTTTCGAATAATGGTTATTTAGGGTTACTGGCCCCAGAAGAAGCCAGAATTATGGATTGGAATGGGGTTTTACAAACGAGTATTCCAACGGGCTGTTTTACCCGGTCCCAAAAAATGGACATTGATCCAACCGGAAAAGCATGGATTGCGTTAACGGGTTCTGGTATGATCAGTCATGATGGAACCAATTGTGATATTCATTATTTAGATGGTCCTTTTAGCAAAAATGTATGGGATATGCAAATTGTAAATGGGGATATTTGGGTGGCCACCGGAGGAGTTAATATCAATTGGGGAAATGTTTATATAGCCGATAAAATGTATTATCGCAGAAATGGTGATTGGAAATGGTATAATATTCCGGATATGGGTTATTATTTAAATCATACAGATATTCATACTTTGGCGGTAGATCCGGGCAATGCAGGACATGTTTATGCTGGTGCTTGGGGAACAGGGTTATATGAAGGTCAAAATTATGGTCAAAACTCTTTTCAATATTTATATCCCGAAGTAGATTCTGCTGCCAGTATTCCTCAGTTAAATTATAAAGTAGGCGGTATGGCTTTTGATGAAGATATGAATTTATGGTTCAGTAATTCTAATACCGATCAACAATTAAAAGTTAAAAGAAGCAATGGAACCTGGGGCTCTATATCATTAACCCAAACCAGCAGTTCAAATACAGTAGGAAAGGTTGCGGTTGATCAAAGAGGCCAGGTTTGGGTGGCAGTGCATGGAAAGGGAATCGTAGTGTACGATATTGAAACGGGTCAACAAAGATTATTATCCAGTACCTATAACAATGGGGATCTTCCACAATTAACCGTTCGAGCATTGGAATGCGATTTAGATGGACAAATGTGGGTAGGTACTCATGATGGAATTAGGGTATTTTCACCTTCGCAAGTTTTTGGTTCAGTAAATATTAATGGACAAAAAATTGTGATCAAAGATGAGAATGGAATTAATGAACTTCTGTTAAAAGAAACCATCATCAATGATATTGAAACCGATGGGGCCAATCGCAAATGGATTGCTACCATGGGAACTGGAGTAAGACTTGTATCAAGCGATGGTAGAGAAATTATTCATTCATTTACGGCCGAAAATAGTCCACTTCTTTCTAATAATGTGAACTGTGTGGCCATTGATGATCAATCCGGAGAAGTTTGTTTTGGTACCGATAAAGGAATTGTTTGTTTTAGAAGTGATGCCACTGCTGCATCCGATAATTTTGGAAATGTATATGCCTATCCAAATCCGGTAAAACCAGAATATAACGGACCCATTGCTATTACAGGCATGGCCAATAATTCGGCTGTAAAAATTACAGATATTGCTGGCAACCTGGTTTTCGAAACAACCTCCGAAGGAGGGCAAGCCATTTGGAATGGACTCACCTATGAGGGTAAAAGACCATCCACCGGTGTTTACCTGGTTTTCTGTGCCAATGAAGATGCATCACAAACAGTGGTTACAAAAATTCTTTTCATTCATTAATCATGTTGCAGAAAACAGAGGGTATTGTAATACATACCATTCAGTATTCTGATACCTCCCTGATTACAAAAATTTTTACCGCCGATTATGGTTTAATTTCCTTCATGATTAAAGGAACCAGAGGAAAAAAATCATCGAATAAAGCGGTGTTATTTCAACCTTTAAATCTACTGGCCTTAGATATATATTTTCAGGAAAATAAAAATCTACAATCGATTAAAGAATCACGTTTAATTGATAATCCCGTGGGTATTTATGGTAATATGAATAAGACCTCCATGGTATTATTTATGGCAGAAGTTCTTCAAAAATTATTAAAGGAGAACGATCATCACCCCGCCTTGTTTCATTTATTAAAATTAAAAATCGAAGCACTTAATAATGAACCTTTTTATCCGGATTTTCATTTAAAGATGCTGGTAGAGATCGCTAATGAATTGGGTTATGGTCCCTTTAATAACTACTCAAAAGAGGAACCCATTTTCTCCATTCAGGATGGGAAATTTATTGAACATACCATTCATCATTCCGGTGTATATTATTTAAGTATAGACGATAGCCTGAATTTACATCAGATATTAAACGGTGATCCTTTGATGTTACAAAGGGAGCAAAGAAGAAGTTTATTAACCGAACTAATCAAATACTTTCAATTTCATAACCCTGGAATGCATAGTATACAATCGGTAGCTATTTTGCAGGAGGTATTATAAATTTGGGGTTTTATTGGCTACATTCAAATCGGCCATTTGTTTCTGGTTTCACCGAAACCACTCTCCTTGCGGGTTGAAACCTCCAGATAGGGCCGAATACCGAATGTCAACTGATTATCTGCCCAGTTTTTATACTTTTGTATAACAATGATTTTATATCTCAGACATAGGTATCGGAAAATACTCCTGATGTTTTTACCTGCCCGTTCTTATGTCCTGGAATGTCAGATACCTCAAGAAGAGGTTATCATCCGTTTACAATCGATGATTAATGCGGATCGACTTTATTTTATTTTTCCTTCAAAAACAGATAAACCCTATTCGGGTAAGTTTGGTACCAACAAGTTTGTGGCCATCAAATCAAGTAAAAAAACATTTCAGCGTCAAATTAAAGTGAGAGGTAACTTTTACTTATTGAACAACAAAATATTTGTACGCCTTATTTTATCTAATCCCTTTTCGATGATTAATTTCATTGTATTAGGTGCCCTGTATTTTGCATTATTGGTATTTAGGGTTTGGATTTTTGATTGGTGGTTATGGAATATATTATTGATGCTTGTTCCCATTTTGATTACCTATTTGTTTACCAATTTTTCGTTTCAGGCAATTTACCGAAAAGAAAAACAAAGGTTTTTTAAATTGTTTAATTCCCGCCGACTCTCTGATAAAGAATTGGCTAAACTTGGGGTATAATGAAAATTGGATTTGATGCAAAAAGGGCTTTCTTAAATCATACCGGACTGGGTAATTACAGTCGGAATGTTATCAGGGCCATGCTGAAACAATATCCTCAACATGAGTATTTTTTATTTACCCCAGCTGTTGAAGCCAATGATTTTTTGGCAGAAATAAAAAGTTTCCCGAATGTTCACATCATCCAGCCAAGTGGGAAAATTTTCTTGTCATATTGGAGATCTTATTCCATCACTCATTTGATTAACAAGCTTCAATTGGATGTTTATCACGGATTAAGTAACGAATTACCTTTGAATATTAAAAAATCGAAGGTTAAAAAAGTGGTAACTATTCATGATTTAATACCCTTTAAAGAAGATACATTTAGAAATATTTTCGATGATTATTTTGCGAAGAAAAAAATGTATGCCGCTTGTCGGGATACCAATATAATTACACCTATTAGTTATGCCACTGCCGAAGATATTCATCGGGTATTTGGTACCGATCAATCAAAATTGAAGGTTGTTTATCAACCCGTTGTATTAAATGAACCTAGCTCATTGCCCGAAGTAAAGCATAAGTATCAACTCCCTGATCAGTTTATCCTGCAGGTGGGAAGGGTGGAATTCCGCAAGAATGTACAGGTAATTTTAAGGGCTTTGATTCAATTAAAAGATCCTCAACTTCATTATGTTCTTGTAGGACGCAAGACTAGGTTTTATAAATCATTGTTGGCCTTCGGAACTAATTTTGGCTTAAAACCAAATTTGCATTTCATTAATCCGGTGAACGATGATGAGTTAGCCGCCATCTATCCTTTATCTTCGGCTGTTGTATATCCGTCATTATACGAAGGTTTTGGTTTACCAATTGCCGAAGCCATTTATTTTGGCAAGGCTGTTTTAACCACCCGTGGGGGGTGTTTCGAGGAAGCCGGTGGACCTGGAGCTTATTATTGCGATACCTCCGATCCGAATGACGTGGCCAATACCATTACTAAAATGCTTCATTCCGATAACAGTGGAATGTTGGAGGCAGGCCAAAACCATATCAAACAATTTAATTCACACGCAACCGCGGCAGCCCTCATGGAAATCTATTCTAAATAGGGTATTTCTCTTATTTTTGTATAAATTTAAATTGTTGAGTAAGCCTATTTCCATAGAACTACAGGATGAGATTTTTAAGTTGATTAGTCGCAAGGCTGATGAACTTCAATTGGAAACCTATGTAGTGGGTGGTTATGTTCGGGATCTGTTTTTAAAAAGAAATTCTAAGGATATTGATATCATGTCGGTAGGACATGGGATTGATTTAGCCGAAGCCATTGCACAAGAACTGGGGTTACAGGATAAACTGGTAGTGTACAAAAATTTTGGAACGGCACTCATCAATTACCAAGACTATATCATTGAATTTGTGGGAGCCCGAAAGGAATCTTATCGTTCGGATTCCCGAAAGCCTATTGTGGAAAATGGAACCTTAGAAGATGATATCAGTAGGCGGGATTTTACCATTAATGCCATGGCGATTTCGGTAAATCAACATTCGTTTGGTCAATTAGTTGATCTTTATAATGGTTATCAGGATTTGCAAGATCAAATTTTAAGAACACCTTTGGATCCGGATATCACCTATACCGATGATCCACTTCGGATG
>JBEIQI010000068.1:0-12992 GCA_040376605.1 Flavobacteriales bacterium
CATTCCAAAATGCATTGGCATAGTTGACATCGTAATGAATAAAACTAAGTAAAGCAAACCCATTGCCGTCAATGGAGTTTCTACCATGAACATTCATATAATAATCATAGGTCATTTCGGCGCCCCAATGGGCATCAAAAGCATATTGATCATTTGCAGGAACGGGTGAATTCCAGTTGTTATCGGCATCTGTAAAATCTACAGCAGAACCATAATTAGTAGATTGATTAAGGTCATAAGTTTCAATACCATCCCCACGTCCACTTTCGCGAAGTCGAAACCCTCCACCAAATGAATCCGAAACAATGTTTCTGGTTCCGCTATACGCAGTTGATGCATTACCGGGACTATCCGCATGGCATATTTCGTCTTCGTGCCAAACCACTTCTGAAGTATGAGCATCCACGTAAATGACTTGCTTAGACATGGGTTGGTGGGCATAAATCTCCATTTTCCAACATAAGGTAAAATCTGGATTTTTATAATTTCCATTTTTTGAAATGATAACCAATTCGGGGTTTGGATAATAAGTCGCCTTTACATCTTTATTCCTCCATTTAATAAATTTTTCTTCAGTAGGAATTTCCCATTTATAAGTACTTGCCCCAACAAATGATTTGGCCGAAACTATTGCTGCTTCCGCTGGGATAGATGCATGCTCATTAATGTCGATTCCTGTGAAAAGCTGTCCATTCATCGATAAAATACGATTGTTCCTTGCGTGTAATTTATAGGTTGAGAACGGAACCGGGATTCCATTGCATTTATGCTGAAAAGTTCTATGTTCTATACCAAGTTTATCTTTTTCAATATTTATTAATACTAATGACTCGTTACTTGGAAGATTCAAATGTTTTTTAATCCAAGGTAATGCTTCAGAAGATTCAATGACTAATTGAGAGTCAAATAATATATAATCGGGAAACGTCCGGTCATCATCATATCGAATCATTACTGCACCCTCAACTACTGAATTGGCCTGATTACCATGCAATATCAGTTGAGAAAAAGCAACAAGTGATAAGTTAAAACATGCAATGGATAAAATTATTTTTCTCAAAATATTCTCATTTTAATTAATAACAAAAAAGATGAATTGTCATTAATATTTAATAGCTTGTTTTATAATTTGTTTACCACCATAATTGATTTTAATATAATAAACGCCTGGTGCTAAATTTTCGAATGTATTCCAGGTATAAACAAATTCACCACTCACCGAAGTCCCAGAAAATAATTGTTGAACTTTTTGTCCAATAGCATTGTAGGCATCAATAGATAAGTCAATTCCATTAGCTGGTATTTGAAGGCTAAGGTTGATATAACTGCTGAATGGGTTAGGGTATAGGCTTGTGTTGAAGCCAAATTCATCCAATCCCAATCCTGAAATGATAACATCAATATAAGTGGTATCATAACAACTACCGTTGTTAGCTACAAGCATCACCGGAAATGTACCTGCTGCACCAAAATCAAAAGTTGGGTTTGATAAATTGCTGGTATTACCTCCCCCAAAATCCCAAAAATAATCAGTAGCATTATTTGAAGTATTATTAAATGTAATTACTGTCCCTGAAGCATTGTAATTAAAATTAGCCGTTGGTCCACCAATGTTAACGGTGATAGGTGTTCTTTCGCTGGTGCATGTGGAAGAAACGACCCAATCATAAAAATAATAATAGAAGGCTCCGCCTGCTGATGAACCCGTAATATCTACAAACCCTGACAAACTATAAGGATAACTGGCACCAGCATTATTTCTATAAAGATTCATTTCAGTTCCTCCAATTCTATAATTTCCCGGTTGTAAATCAAGATCGAGAGTTACAGTGCTATTTCCATTTGGAATATTCACAGTAATCGAAGTTAATAGCGCACCGAATTCATCCCAAACTTGGATGTTTCTATTCCCTGAACCTCCCGAAACAACATCAACTGTATTGATTGTTAGGGGCTGATTAATCGAAAATTCTAAATATTGGGTAGAGGTATTGTTATGATTGCCGCCAGTTCCAAATGAATTATTAACAGGTCCAACATTGCCTCCACCATTGTTAATTAGATCTTCAACGTAAAAAGTAGTTGTTACCGGAATGGTTCCGGTTATATATGGATTTCCTGTAAATAAAGGTGTCGTTGAACCTAAGGAAGCATACCAAACCATAGTGCCAGTGCCACTAGCATTTAAAGTAGCCACTGATGGGGTGCAATAACTAAGATCAGCACCACTTGGAGCATTTGGGATATTTACATCAATCAATGCAGTGTATGCAACAGAATCGGTACCACAAAGTCCACCGTCTACAGCCAATGAAACAGAATAAGTACCATTGCTTGAATAACTATGCACGGGATCAGTTGCGGTGGAAGTATTTCCATCACCAAAATACCAAATATAGCTTGTACCATTATTACTTAGGTTATTAAAATTAATGGTTGCAGGTGCATTACAAATGGAGGTGGATGAAACAGATAAATCTGCCGTTACATTAGCGACATAAACTGGACCAACTCCAACGGCATACCAGGCATTGGTGGTAGTTTCCACTTCAGGTGAACATCCACCAAATAGATCTTGTGCGGAGAGAATTGAATAAAAACGAGCATCAGCAAATTGAGAGTTAGCACCTAAATAAATCGTTAAGTTTCTAAAGGCAATATCTGCAGCATCAGCCATTCCAATGCCTGTTACATTATAAACATCAGCATTATCATTTGTGCCAGTGCCACCTTCACACATTAAATAATACCAAAAATTTTGAACCCCACTATTGGTGTGGACACCTCCTGCATCCGGTCCTCCAGCAGCTATCCAATTAGTACCTTGATAAGTATCTGGATCCCCCATTGCACTTGGATTACTCATCAATCGAATCCCGTTACCGCTAGTTGTACATTCTTCACCCATTCTCCAAAGAGGAATTCCAGTGGTTCCTCTGGCAAAATTATCGATGGTTACGCCAAAAATATCCGAAAACGATTCATTCAATCCACCAGATTCATCCTGATAAACCAGGTCTGCGGTAAATGTAGTTAATCCATGAGCAATTTCATGACCTGCTATATCAATGGTAGTAAGTGGCTCATTAAAAGTTCCACCTCCACCATCACCATAGGTCATTTCCTGACCATCCCAAAATGCATTGCTATAATTTACATCATAATGCACATAGCTTATCAATGCGAAACCAGCTCCATTGATTGAATTTCGTCCGTGTACATTCATAAAATAATCGTAAGTCATTTCAGCCCCCCAATGCGCATCATAAGCATATTGATCAATGGCTGGACTTGGACCCACCCAATTATTATCAGCATCGGTAAAATCAACCGCAGCATTATAATCTGTGCCTGTATTCATATCATAGGTTTCAATGCCATTTCCACGGCCGCTTTCCCTAAGCCTAAAGGATCCTCCAAAAGAATCCGCAGTAATGGTTCTAGCTCCGCTAAAGACAGTAGTAGCAGATCCTACAGCATCGATATCATGTATTCTTTCTACCTTCCAAATAATCTCAGAGGTTTGAGCATCCACATATACCCATTGACGAGATAATGGTTGGGTTGCATAAATATCCATCTTCCAGGCCAACCTAAATTCGGGCTGCAAATAGTTTCCATTTTTAGGTACGATAACCAATTCTGGCTGAGGTGCATAGGTGGCCAAAGGATTGTTGGTTCGCAGTTTAATGAATTTTTCTTCTGATTTGTTTTCCCATCGATAAGATGATGCATGGATATAGTTCAATGCAGAGTTAATAGCTGCAGAAGAACTGATAGCTGGCTGTATAGAGATGTTTATGCCTTTATAAAATTCTCCATTTAGAGATTTTACCTGTTCATTTAAAGTATGAATACGATATTCAGAATGTTCAACCGGAATTCCAGAAATAGAGTGTTGGTAAACATAATGAAGCATTCCTAGTTTATCTTTTTCAATTCTTTTGATATTCAAGGATTCGTTTAAACCTAAACCAAGAACTTCCTTCATCCAAGGCATGGCCTGATCCACTCCTATATTTACGCTGTTATCGAGGAGGATAAAATCCGGAGCCTGTCGATGATCAACATATCGAATGGTTTTCGCACCATTAATGAGTTGATGTGCATTATTTCCCTGAATGATTTTTTGAGAAAAAAGAGGAACAATTGAAATGGTTAGAATAAGAAAAAACAAAGATTTGAAAAAGCGAACCATAGATTTTATTTTAAAGGTTAAGCTAACTTAAGTATTATTAACCTAACTAACAATTGGATTTACCCAATTGTTCGCTTAATTTTAAAATAAAGCAGTTCTGATTAATTATTTGGCAGAAATGTACAACTGTTTAATGGCTGGTATTGGTCCGTGGCAATAACTTTCATGGCAATCTACACAACTTTTTACCATATGGTTAAACTGTTTTTTTGTGTCAACGGCACTCATATAAACGGAATCTAAAGTTGTGAGGTAATAATTCGCAAAACCGTTAAAAATATTTCGATCCTCTATCATCCCTTCAGTTGGAATCGCGGTAGTAATTGTTTTTAATTCAGAGGGATATGGACTAATGGTTTGGTTGTTTTCGATTTCGCTTTTCATGGTTTTTCCACTTTGCATCATCGTTCTCATTACGATAGCAAGTTCACTGTCACCATTTGGATTAAGAGATGGTTTCTTTTTATCGTTGTTTTGATCCTTGTTGGTTTTACCGCAAGCCACTATCAAAAGACTTGCTAGGGTTAATATAGATATAATTACAAAAGTCTTTTTCATTTAATTAATTTTCAGTGATGGTAAATATTTCTGTTTCCTGGAGTTTACCCTTTAAAAGTACTTTTCCTTTGCTGATGGCATTGTATTTTCCTCCTAGTTGTAATGACGTTTTTAAAGTATCAGAGATGAGTATATCAACGCCCATTTCATTGCAACTTACTTGTAATCTTGAGGCAGTATTGAGAACATCACCACTGTAAACAATTTCTTTTCGAATGTCTCCAATAATGGCAGATACTACCGGCCCGCAATGTAACCCTGCCTTAAATTCTGGAATCATTCCGTACTTTTCCATATAATGATCTTTTCTTCTTCTAACTTTCCTTTTGATATAAAAGAATAAATCAACACAATTGGGCTCTTTAATTCCCTTTTCCAAGGGCCACATAATGATTACCTCATCCCCTACATATTTATAAATTTCGGCCTCTGATTCAATAATGGGTCTAGATATATCGTGAAAAAAATCATCTATAAGAGAATAATATTTCTCATCGCCCAAAATTTCAGTCATTTTAGTGGATCCTTTAATATCAAGAAACATAAACACCATATTTTGTTTTCTTGGTTTATGAAATTGACCTGACATATACCTTCTAAATGCTCCGTCACCCAACAAAACATCCAGTTGAAACAAAAATACAATGATAATGGATCCTTTAAACGCCTGCCAAAGAAGTAAAAAGAAGTCCTTATCAATAAATCGTTGAAGTTCTATTTCTATATCACTATTCCCCGTAGCCCAAGCCACCGCTCCTAGCACCAAAACAATAGCTACATATACAGTGGCGGTATAACTGGTTGCCTTTATGAGCAGACCAATTATAAAATTTAAATTCCTGAGTTTTTCCCGATAAATGAATAGTTCGAATACCCCCGTAAAAAAACCAGATATAAAGCCTATAAAAGGATATTCCCAATGTGCCTGACTAATATCTTCAACTAAGGAGATAGATGTTAAAACAAGCCCTAGTATACCAGCTTTAATGCAGTTGATGATTCGATTGGTTGTATACTTATTAAATGCCATTGGTATGATTGGGTCTACAAAAGTAACAGAGGTTCATTAATTTAGAACTAATGATAGCTGTTTTTTTGCACATATAAAAAATAAGGAGTCTATTAACGCAGAATATTGGCTTAAAGTAAGGTTATTTTACATTGGTAAAGACATTGGTAACATCATCGTCCTCTTCAAATTTTTCAACCAATTCATCAATTTCAGCTTCTTGCTCAGGGGTAAGTTCTACCGTTGTATTAGGAATTCGCTGAAGTTCAGCATTTATAATTTCGATTCCCTTACTTTCCAAGCCTTGTTGCATTTTACCAAAGTCTTCGTAGTTGGTATAGATATAAATAATGCCATCAGCTTCATTGATCTCCTCTGCACCAAAATCAATTAATTCAAGTTCCAGATCGTCTAATGCCTGACCATCGTGTTTAATTTGAAAAAGCCCCATACGGGTGAAAATAAAGGAAAGGCTTCCTGAGGTCCCCAGTGATCCATTGTTCCTATTGAAATACATTCTAACATTCGCAACGGTGCGGGTTGGGTTATCCGTAGCCGTTTCAACAACAAATGCCACACCATAAGGGCCGTAACCTTCATAAACGACTTCCTCATAATTACTTGAATCCTTTTCACTAGCCCTTTTAATGGCAGCTTCGATTCTATCCTTGGGCATTTGAGCCCCTTTTGCATTTTGAACGATTTGCTTAAGTTTCGCATTCGAATCGGGATTAGCTCCACCAGCCTTCACAGCCATGGCGATCTCTTTGCCATATTTTGTATACATTTTCGAAAGCTTTGCATTTCTAGCAAATATCTTATGCTTTCTCTTTTCAAATACACGACCCATAGTTGAAATCTTTATTTCTGCAAAAATATAAATTCTCATCGTTTTATTAAGTTTTATCCCCTAAATCAGTGAAAATGGGTTCTTTGAATTTTAAATCCGCCCTATTTCCTAATTTTACCATGTTGTTTTTTAGCAATTAAAGGGTAATGATTGAATATTTAAGATTCTTACCATAACGATAATGGAGTTTTAAGGTTAAAATGATGATTGGTTAGCAATAAAATGATACATATGGATTCGACCTTTTTATCGGAGTTAAGGAATGGTGATCATGCGATAATTTTGGGATTCTCCTTAGAGGATGTTCCAACCAAATTTTATGAAATAGGTTTTGTTCCAGGAGTTCAATTAACCGTCTACCAAAAAGCTCCCTTTAATGGTCCCATTTGCATCAGTATTGGTCAGGAAGAATGTAAACTTGCATTGGGAATGAATGAGGCTCATTTGATATTGGTACAAAAAATAGAATGACAGAAGTTAAGGTAGCATTAATAGGCAATCCCAATATTGGTAAATCATCGCTGTTTAATCAACTCACTGGTTTACGTCAAAAGGTAGGTAATTATCCCGGTGTTACGGTTGATAAGAAAATGGGTGTTTTTGAATTTGAACGAATTACTTATCGCTTGGTTGACCTGCCAGGAACTTATAGCTTATATCCGAATTCCCAAGATGAGGAAGTCGCCAATAGAATTTTATTGGATCCCAAACACCCGGACTACCCCGATAAAATTATTGTTGTTGCAGATGCAGTTAATTTAAAAAGAAGCCTTCAATTATTCGAACAAGTATTACAATTAAAAATTCCAACCTTGTTGGTTATTAATATGGTTGACGAGGCCAATAAAAGAGGAATCCAAATCAATGGTTCCATTATTGGTGATTATTACAAGTCGGAGGTTGTATTTACCAACGCTAGAAAAGGAACGGGAATAGGGGAGTTGAAAGAAAAAATAGGACTGGTTCAAGTGAATGAAGTGAACTTGTTTCCTATTCCTACAGAGATAAAAAATGCCGTCAACGAAGTTCAGAAAAAACTATTTATTGAATCGGAATATAGGGCTTGGCAAACATTATCTCAACTTGATGTTTCATATCTTGATGCTCAATCGAAATTCGTATTAAATGAAATAAAACAGTCCCATCATGTTATTTCTAAAAGATTACAAGTAAAAGAATTTTTACATAGGAATATAAGCATTGATGAGTTATTAAAATCTGCCCAGAACTTTAATGGAAAACATGTTAAAACCATTACAAGCAAAATTGATAAATGGGTTATGCATCCAATTTTGGGGTATGTAATATTTGCGTTTATTTTATTTGTTGTATTTCAATCTATTTTTAGTTTTTCTCAATTTCCCATGACATGGATTGAGACAGGGTTTATGTATTTATCTCAATGGGTCAAAAACACCATGCCTGATGGACCTTTGGAAGGATTAATTGCAGATGCGATTATACCCGGGATTGGGGGCATTCTAATATTTGTACCTCAAATTGCCATATTGTTTTTCTTGATTCTCATTCTCGAGGAAACAGGATACATGAGTAGAGTGGTATTTTTAATGGATCGATGGATGAAACCGTTTGGGTTGAATGGAAAAAGCATTGTGCCACTTATTTCGGGAGCAGCTTGCGCCATTCCAGCTGTTATGGCTGCACGAAATATCGAACATAACAAAGAAAAACTGATTACAATTTTGGTTACACCCTTTATGACCTGCTCTGCTAGGTTACCAGTTTATTCTTTAATTATCGGTTTAATCATTGCCGATCAGGAGTATTTTTTCTTCAATTTAAAAGGTTTGGTTTTATTGGCAATGTATGCGTTGGGTGTTATAGGAGCCCTACTGTCAGGATTATTATTGAAATGGATTATTAAAGACAAGTATAAAAGCTATTTAGCTATTGAGATTCCAAACTATCAAGCACCATTATGGAAAAACGTATTTATTTCATTATGGGAAAAAGTAAAAGCCTTTGTGTTTGGAGCGGGTAAAATTATATTAGCAATTAGTATTGTTTTATGGGTGTTGGCATCCTTTGGACCTACAACCAATACTTTGGATAAAGATCAGCATATAGATAAAACTATTATGACTAATGACGAGTATAAGGCCGCCAAACGATCCTATCAATTAGAACATTCATACCTAGGTTTAATAGGAAATTGGTTCGAACCAGCCATCAGGCCATTGGGATATGATTGGAAAACGGGAATTGGGATATTTGCTTCTTTTGCTGCCCGTGAGGTTTTTGTTCCCACCATGGCAACTATCTACAGTATTTCAGATTCTCAAAATGAGGAATTATTAAGTGATAAAATGCGCAGTGCAAAAGATAGCAAAACCGGCAAGCCTGTCTTTAATTTTGCAAGTGGAGTTTCACTGTTGCTGTTTTATGCTTTTGCAATGATGTGCATGAGTACTTTTGCAGCCGTAAAAAGAGAAACAAAAACTTGGAAATGGCCGTTCATTCAATTAATTTCAATGTCTGGAATAGCCTATTTAGCGGCTTTGTTGGCATATCAAATACTAAAATAAATATGATTATACAATATATTATTATTGGAGTATTATTTATATCAGCCATTGCTTTTTTTTGTTCGAAGGCGTATCGTTCCTTATCCAAAAAGCATGTTAAATGTTATAATGGTTGTGGTTGTTCTAAAACTTTTATTAAATAGTCTGCTTAGGCCGTGTTAGGCAGTATCGGCTTCCTCAATAATTACAATACCTACGTTATAAGGCGCTTCCTCCGTCAGCACTTATTACGTATGTATTGTATAATTATTATGTTCACCCGGCTACTGCTGTCACCCGGCAGCAGTTTAGGAAATTAATCACCTGAATTCTTTAACTTCATCAGTAAGAAATGTGGGTTTTTAACCACAATTTTATTCGATTTTAAATAAGAATATTTATCTATTGAAATTCCTATGAATTGGTGATCATTATAGACAATCTCAATCTCAACCATCTCATAATTGTTATTACCCTGATCGATAAAAATAAAATCTTTTTTTGCAAAACTTACCACACTAGATTCAGGAAGTAACAATACATTCAAAGGTGCGCCACCCACCTTTGCATTCATATACATACCAGGCATTAGTTCAGGATGTTTCTCATTAAAATGACAATGTAAATCAAATGATCTCGAACTTTCATTAACAGAAGGGTTGATGGAAATAATTTTTGCAGGATATACCATATCATTTTCAAAATTATTGTAAGCAGCCACCTCATTTCCAATTTGAAAACTGTAAGCATCACTTTCGAAGGCGGTAAGTTTTAAGTGGATGTCCGATAAATCTATAATTTCAAATAATACATCACTTGGATTTATATATTGTCCAACACTCACATTTACTTTGCTAACAATACCACTGGCTGGTGCTTTGATAAAAACATTTTTTGAAATATTATCAAATGTAAGTTGAAGTGGATTAATACCAAGAATCTCTAATTTTTCAGCTAATGCCTTTTTGTTAATGCGTGCCATCTCATATTCCGATTTCGCCAATTGAAAAGTTTTATCACTGGATGTTTTTGATTCATTTAAATCTTTCTGTCTTAAATATTCAGCTTCCTTTAATTCTAACTGAGAGGTAGCCACCAAATAATCTTGCTGCAGTTGAACAAATCCTTGGTCCTCCATCGTTGCAATATTCTGACCTTTGTGAACTTTCATTCCAGAAATTAAAGAAGTCCATTTAAGATAACCACCCATTGGAAAACTAACACAAATGTTATTTTGAGGCGGAACATCAATAATACCATTCAGTTCCTTTTCCAAACGAACATTGGAATCTTTCGGTAAGGTAGACTCAATGCCTGCATTTTTTAGCTCATTATTTGTAAGTACAACCTTATTTGTCTCCTTCGTAATGTTTTCCGCATTCTTATCAGCAATCTTCCCTTTACAGCTAAATAAGAAAATAAATATAAGTAATAATAGATATATAATTGATTTCATTTTAATTAGTTTTAGGTGTCAATAATTCGAATTGAATGATAGAGTTGTTGTAATTGTTAATGGCATCTAAATAATCGTTGTTAAGTTGTATAGATTGATTGATTAAGTATGCCCACTCTAAATATCCTATGTTGCCTTGATTATATTGATTATTGGCATTATTTACAAGAATTTTAGCTTGTTCAAGACCGGTTTGTTCATAGTGTTCAACTATTTTATTTTGCTTTTCCAAATCATTCAAAGCGATATTTAATTCAGCATTATATTCAAATTTGGCCAAAGCAAAATCTGTCATGCTTTTTTTATACATCAATTTGCTCGACTTAATGGTTGCACTTTGTCCCCAAAAAAATAGTGGCAAATGAATGCCTACAGTGAAGTTGGAAAAGCGTGTAGAAGGGCCAAAGTATGTATCAATATTATCTACTTTTTGCCAACCTATGATGGTCATATTGTAGTAATTTAAATTTAAACCGGGCAGAAGAACCGATTTTTCTTTCTTCCAATTAAGTTTTTGCCTAGTAACATTTAATTCGGCTGCCTTTAATTTAGGATACGATGCCGCATTAGTATCGCTAAGCTGTGGTTCTGGATATTTAATGTCGAGAACTTTCGGTTCGTATTTCTGTAGGTTTCCCAAATAGAAATTAAACTTATCCTTTGCCATTTGGATTTCATAATAATTAGCTTCTGACTGTAAGTCAATTTGCATTTTCTGAATTTCTGCCATTGATTTTTCAAGCAAATTGGTTTCTCCTACCTGCAATTTATAATTCACCCTGTCTAAAAAGTTGGTATAAATAGAATCGGCAGAGCTCAATAATTCAGCCTTTTTCGTGAGAAGGAGAATTCGATAATACCAATATTTTATCTGAGCCGCTAACTCTAATTCTGCCATTTTTTTGTTCTCTACAGCTACTAAAGTACTTTGTTTAAAGACTTTGCCTTGCAAAATATACACAGATGGAAATTGAAGGGTTAATCCTACCGAAAAACTATTATCTAGCTCATAACTATTGATGTTGCCGTAACTGCCATTCACTATCAATTTATCAGGGTTAAAGCTTGATTTCTCTTGCTTTTTACTTATCTCTATAGATTCTAATTGCGATTGAATCAATAGATGGTTTTCCAATCCAATTTTTATTGCTGTATTCAAGTCTACAGTAGTTGAATTTTGGGCAAACATCGAAGAAGATGCAAAAAGGATAAATAAGATTGATACAACGCTTGTTTTGGTTTTAATACGGCGTTTTTTATTGGCCAATAGGTAGATGGATGGTAGCATAAAGAGGGTTAGAAAGGTGGCCGAAATTAGTCCACCAATAACCACCGTAGCTAATGGTTTTTGAACTTCCGCTCCTGCACCATTGCTAATTGCCATGGGTATAAATCCTAAACTAGCAACCGCTGCTGTCATCAATACTGGGCGAAGTCTATTCTTACTTCCCTCTATGATAATTTTTTTAATATCCGTCATACCGCTGTGGGCTAACCTTTTAAATTCCGATATGAGAACAATTCCGTTTAATACAGCTACCCCAAAAAGAGCAATAAATCCAATACCAGCGGAAATACTAAAGGGCATATCACGAAGCCATAAGGCAATAATTCCTCCAATCGCCGAAAGGGGAATAGCAGTATATATCAGAATACCGGTTTTTAAAGAATTAAATGCGAAATACAGCAGCAAGAAAATTAATAACAGGGAAATGGGAACCGCCATAGCTAATCTTCCTTTGGCTTGTTGCAAATTTTCGAAGCTACCACCATATTTTAACTCATAATTTGATGGCAATTTTAAACTAACTTCCACTTTTTTCTTCAATTCATTAACTATAGATTGAACATCTCTTCCTCTAACATTAAATCCAACAATAATCCTGCGTTTGGTATTTTCTCTTTGGATTTGATTCGGTCCATCCACTTCTTTTACATCTGCAACTTGGCGCAAGGGTATAATGGTGCCCATAGGTGTATTAATTAGCAATTCTTCAATTTCATGAATGTCCTTTCTTTTTGATTCGTCCATTCGAATAACCATATCGAATTTCTTTTCACCTTCATAAATTAGTCCACTTTTTTTTCCTGCAAAGGCGGTATTCACGATGTTATTCATTTCCTTGATATCAAGTCCATATTGTTCTAACATATTACGTTTATATGAAATCACAATTTCTGGAACACCCGTTACGGTTTCCACATATAGGTCAGTTGCACCTTCTACCGTATTGATAATTTCAGAAAGTTTATTTGCATAAAATGCCATGCTATCAAGGTCTTCACCAAATATTTTGCACACAACATCTTGTTTAGCACCCGTCATCAATTCGTTGAATCTCATTTGCACTGGATATTGAAATCCATAACTAATACCGGGAATCTCAGAAAGCTTC